>JAOZNY010000090.1:3842-11019 GCA_029933565.1 Bacteroidales bacterium | reverse complement strand
ATGGCGTTGTTCTTATTAATCAGAAAAAATGCCGCGCCTGGAGAATGTGTGTAACTGCTTGTCCTTATAAAAAAAGTTACTACAACTGGAATACCGGAAAATCAGAAAAATGTGTTCTTTGTTATCCTCGACTTGAAGCGGGACAGGCTCCGGCTTGTCACCATTCTTGCGTTGGACGTATTAGATATATTGGTGTTATGCTTTATGATGCAGATAAGATTGAAGCCGCAGCCGCTAGTGATGATGAAAACTTAATCGACAATCAACTGGATATTTATGTAGATCCTAATGACCCAAAGATAATTGCTGCAGCACGTAAAAATGGTATTCATGATTCAACCATCGAATGTGCACAAAAATCACCAGTTTACAAATTTGTAAAAGAGTGGGGCTTAGCACTACCATTACATCCTGAATTCAGGACTTTACCTAATCTGTTTTATGTACCGCCATTGTTACCAACCATGGCATTTGTTGACGAATCGGGTACTTATGAAACAACCACAGACTCATTCTGGGGAGCAATTGAACAATCTAGATTACCAATGAGTTACTTGGCCAGTTTGTTTAGTGCCGGTAATGAGGAGGTAATAAAGAATGTACTTAAAAAATTAATGGCTGTTCGTCTGCATCGCAGGGCTGAAACAGTTGGCGATCTTCCTGAAGAAGAATCGAAAACTGCCATGAAGGATGTTGTTTTGGATAAAGATACTGCTGATGCAATATTCAGATTAACATCATTACCATTATTCGATCAGCGTTTTGTTATTCCTCCTGCTCACCGCGAAGAAGCAATGGAAATGCTTGAAAGTACTGCCGATGTAAAAGGAAATACAGGCTTTGGATTTAAGGAACCTCCGGTTAGAGGCTTATAATTAACTGAATAGAAAAAGCATTAGAACTTTAACAAAAGTATAAATGACAACATTAAATCATTACAATCAATTTGCCGATCTCTTCAGGTATCCTGATGAAAATCTGGTTCAAAAAGCCAAAGTATTTTTGAATACGGTAATCAACAATTATCCTGCTCATGCAGAAAAACTTTCTGACTTTGTAGGTAACTTAGAAAGTCTTGCCCCTAAGGAACATCAGGAATATTACATGAAAACTTTTGATGTTAATGCTGTTTGTTACCTCGACCTTGGCTATGTTATGTTTGGTGAAGATTACAAAAGAGCGCAACTTCTAGTTAATCTTCAAAATGAGCACAAAATTGCAGGCATAGATTGCGGCAGTGAATTGGGTGACCATTTACCAAACGTACTTTGTTTGCTGGCTGAAACAAATAACACTGACTTTGCAGAAGAACTAGGTTTTATTATCACTCTTCCAGCAGTTCGCTTTATGCTTACGAAATTCAAAAATACTGACAACTATTACAAAGATCTGCTTGAAATTTTGTTGGAAATGTTACAACAGGATTTCAACGGTGAAGGAATGAAGGAATTTGCTTTTTCTGAAGATACATTCTCTGGTAAAAATGAATTTTTGATGCCATCACCAAAAATGACAGTCTGTAATACAAACTGCAAACCAAAAAGATTTTAAATTATGAGCAATTACTTTTTCTTTATCGGAATTCCATATGCAGCAATAGTTATCGTACTTGTAGGTTCCATTTTCAGATATATGAATTTTGGGTTTAAAGTATCCTCACTGTCAACACAATTTCTAGAGAGCAGAGAACTTTTCTATGGTAGTCGACCATTTCACTGGGGACTTTTGTTTCTCTTTTTTGGTCATTTAGTTGCATTTCTTTTTCCAAGAAGTGTAATCGTCTGGAACAGCATTCCTTTACGGCTACTCATCCTTGAAGTAGTAGCATTTGGCTTCGGCATAGCAGCACTTTTCGGCCTAGGTATGTTAATTGTCCGCAGACTAAAACATAAAAGATTATTGATGGTTACGAGCAAGATGGATGTTGTTGTTTATCTAATTCTGTTAACACAAATAATCTCAGGATTATGGGTAGCATATTTTGCAAGATGGGGTTCAGCATGGTTTCCAACAGTTTTAACACCTTACCTAAGGTCTTTATTTTTACTCGATCCTGACATCACTGCCATTGCGGCTTTGCCCCTTTCGGTTAAAATACATATCGTTTCTGCTTTTACATTAATTGGCATTATTCCATTTACACGTTTTATGCACTTTCTGGTATATCCTTTTGCTTATTTCTACAGACCATATCAATATGTAATCTGGAACTGGGACCGCAAAAAGATCAGATCATCGAGAAAATTGGTGAATGGCGTTAGATCAAAGAATAATTAAATGGATTCGTAAATCATAATAAAAGAATCTAGACAAAAAATACACACTAATTATTTAAGCATTATGGTACAAAAAGCTCCATCATTATTGGATTTTAGTAATCCTAGTATCAGAACCTTACACCTGACCTGGATTGCATTTTTTCTAACCTTTGTAGTATGGTTTAATATGGCTGGTGTTCTTTCAAAAATGATTGAACAATTCGACTGGCTTTCAAAATCAAATGTAAAAGCACTATTGGTAACCAACGTAGCATTGACCATCCCTGCACGAATAATTGTGGGGGGCTTAATCGACAAATATGGTCCCAGGAAAATATTTGCAGGCTTAATGGTTATTATGGTTATTCCAGGCTTAACCTTTGCGTTTGGTGACAATTTAACTCAGTTAGTTTTATCAAGATTAGCACTCGGTGCCATTGGTGCAGGATTTGTTATTGGAATAAAAATGACTGCTAACTGGTTTACTCCCAAATATATTGGACGTGCAGAAGGTTTTTATGCAGGATGGGGAAACTTTGGTTCAGCGGCAGCTGCAGCATTGGTTCCTTTTGTAGCTGTAAACCTTTTAGGTGGTGACTGGCGTTGGTCTTTAGCAATAACTAGTATTATTACAGCAGTATATGGTGTTGCTTATTTCTTCATTGTAAAAGATCATCCTGAGGGACAAGAGCCTTCTGGCAAGAAGAGTAAAGGTGGAGCCATGCCTGTTTCTTCATATTTTGATTTAGGACAGTATGTAATTTGGGAATTGCCTTTGTATGGTGCATTGGGGCTTGTTGCATATGTTTTACATAAACAGATGATTGATGGCGTAAATATGATTAGTATGACAAATGTGTGGATCACATGGTTCGTACTTGGCATAGTTTATTTAGGTGATGTAGTAAGAATTTTAAAAGCCAACCTTCCTCGTCTTAAAGTTGGAGTTCCAGAAGAAGAGAAGTTTCCATTTGGAAGTGTGGGAGCACTTAACACAACATATTTTGCAAATTTTGGTGCTGAACTCGCAATCGTTTCAATGCTTCCTATGTTTTTTTATGAAGTGTTTAGCAATTTAGTTGCTGATGATGGTTCCCGAATAATGACTTTAACAATGGCTGGTGCTGTTGCTGGAAGTTTTGCTTTTATGAATTTGGTTGCCCGTCCGTTGGGAGGATTAATTTCTGATAAAATGGGAAGCCGCAAAAAAACCATGCTCCTTTATATGTCAGGTATTACAGTAGGTTTTTTCCTGATGGCTATTATCGCAAAATACGGACCTGTTGGTGCTGATGGAGAAGTAACTTTACTTCCTCAGTTCAATACAATTACATGGTTAATTGTTTCGGTAGTGATTACCATGTTCGCTTCTTTCTTTGTTCAGGGTGCCGAAGGAGCAACCTTTGCTATGATCCCTTCCATTAAAAAAGAAATGACCGGCAGAATTGCTGGAATGGCAGGTGCTTTTGGTAATGTAGGTGCTGTTACCTATTTGTTTCTTTATAATTTTATGGATGATAAATCATTCCTTTACATGCTCTCCGCTGGTGCATTAGTCAGCCTTGTTTATTGTTTTGTAATGCTGAAAGAACCTAAAGATGCATTTGTAGATAGTTTTTAATAACCCAAATTAGTTGAAAATAAAAGAATTAAAAAAGAAATATTATGTCGAAAATTAATCTTGCAATTTGGAATGTAGAAGATGAAAACTTCTGGAATAATACTGGTAAAAAAATTGCCACTAAAAACCTTTGGATTTCTATTCCTGCCTTGCTTTTGGCTTTTGCTGTTTGGATAATGTGGAGCATTATTGCCACTAAACTTAAAGCCTTTGGTTTTAACTTTGGTATGATAACAGCGGATATGAATCCGTCACAAATTACAGAAAAACTCAAGGAAATTAATAGCCTGTATTATACTTTGCCTGCTATTGCAGGTCTTGCTGGTGCCACCCTACGTATTCCAAACTCATTTTTAATTGCTTTGGGTGGAGGGAGAAATGTAATTTTTGTTACAACTCTCTTACTACTAATTCCTGCAATTGGAGTTGGTTTTGCTTTGCAGGATGTAAACACTCCCTACATGACTTTTGCAATTTATGCTGCCCTCTCAGGATTTGGTGGTGGAAACTTCTCATCTTCCATGAGTAATATCAGTTTCTTTTTCCCAAAACGTATGCAAGGAACTTCATTGGGCCTAAATGCCGGAATTGGTAACCTTGGCGTTGGTGTTATGCAAAAAACCATTCCATGGATTATTGGTTTTTCTCTTTTTGGTGCCATAGGTGCAGACGGAAATAAAATTGTTGGCGAAGCCATTGCTGGCCTTCAAAATGCTGGTTGGGTATGGGTTCCATTGCTAAGTTTGGCTACTGTGGCTGCTTTTATTGGAATGAATAATGTTATTACAGGAACACCAAAATTGCCATCAACCTTACAGGGGGTTGGTAAAACACTTTATATGATTGCTTTAGGTTTGGTTGGGGCCATGATTGGTGCTTACCTTCTGATTGGTTTAAATATTAATATGTGGATTGTGCTTCCAGTGGTAGTTGTAATAACACTTGCATTAATGAAATTTGCCACACCAGGAGACATTAAGGCTAACCTTAATAAGCAGTTTGCTATTTTCAACAATAAACAAACCTGGGTAATGACAATTATTTACACCATGACCTTTGGCTCATTTATTGGTTTCTCTGCAGCATTTCCAAAACTTAGTCAGGACATTTTTGTTTACACTGACGTCAACGATCCTTCATTTGTAAACCCTAATGCTCCTAATTTTTTGATGTGGGTTTTTCTAGGTCCAGTTATTGGTGCTCTTATACGCCCGGTGGGTGGATGGCTTTCTGACAAAATTAATAGTGGTGCAAAAGTAACTGCAGTAAGTACTGTTTTTCAAATCTTAGCTACTTTGGCAGTAGCATACTTTGTTATTCAGGCTCGTAATAGCGAAACTCCTGAGGCCTATTGGTGGCCATTCTTTGCCAGTTTTATGGTATTGTTTTTAACAACGGGAATTGGAAATGGTTCAACATTTAGGAGTATCCCATATATTTTCAATAAAGAACAAGCGGGCCCTGTTTTAGGCTGGACTGCTGCCATTGCTGCCTATGGTGCTTTTATCATTCCTAAAGTATTTGGTCAGCAGATAAAAAGTGGTACTCCTGAATATGCATTGTATGGCTTTGCAATCTATTATTTTGTTTGTTTAGTACTTAATTGGTGGTTCTATCAAGGACCAAAAGCGGAGATTAAGAATCCTTAAATTATGGATTGTAGAAATTGTCCAAATACTAAATGTTTTATTCAAAAGCACTGCTTGCCAGCATGGTTAGAATATACGCAACATCATAAAACCAGTAAACAAATATCATCTGCAAAAACAATTTTTAGCGAAGGTGATCTTGTAACAGGAATCCATGTTATTTGTTCGGGAAAAGTGAAAGTGCTGCTTAAGACCAGCAAAGAAAAAGAATATATTATCCGTATTGCTGGTCAGGGACAAGTACTTGGGCATCGTGGCTTTAATGAAACAATGATCTATCCTATTTCTGCACAAACATTAATTGAATCTGAAGTAGCATATATCTCCAATGAAGATTTCTTCAAACTCATCAGGGCAAATAAAGATTTGTCGTTTTATATGATGATGTTTTTTGCAGATGAATTGTTAAGATCAGAGCAAAAATTAAGAGTGCATGCACTTAAAACCTCTAAGGGGAAAGTTGCTTCTGCTTTAATAATGGTCATTAATACTTTTGGATTCAAAGATGAGAAAACAAAACATATTGATTTTGGATTAAATTTAAGAGAATTGGCTAATTTTGCCACAATCTCTTATCCCACCCTTTTAAAGGTGCTTGACATTTTATTGCAGGAAGAGATTATTGGAAATATTGACAATGAATTATGTTTACTTAATGAAACTGAATTAATAAACATAGCCACTAAAGAAAATTGAAATCTACGCCATTAAAAGTATTTTTCAGGAGTTTATTTTATGAAGAGAAAATGCGAAACTTGTAACCATCACAACTGTTTTATAAATAAGTATTGTTCTGAGGAATGGAAACCACTTATTACTTTTCATAAAACTTCCACAGATTATCCTGCAGGAGCCACTATTTTTTCTGAAGGAGATCCTGTTAAAGGAATTTATCAAATTTATTCAGGTAAGATAAAAGTAGTTACATCATATAATGGTGAAAAAGAACGTATTGTCCGACTTGCAAAAGAAGAACAAATTTTAGGACACCGAGGATTAGGCGGTAAAATGATTTATCCTGTTACAGCCATTACTCTAGAAAAATCACAAGTTACATTTATCCCAATAGATGTTTTCTACAATGCCCTTAAAGCAAATTCAGAACTTGCATTTCATATGCTGATGTTTTATGCTGATGAATTAAAAGCATCAGAAAAACGCATGAAAATGCTAGCCTCAATGAATGCCAAAGAAAAAATTGCTGTTTCAATAATGAATATTGTCAATGCCTTTGGCTTTAATACAAACGATACAAATCGACTAAGTTTTACTCCCACAAGAAAAGATATTGCCAGCATAGCCGGAACAACTTATGAAACAGTTATCAGGGTATTGGGTGATCTTGAAAAATCAAAGATTATATTGCTGGAAGGAAAAACTATTAGGGTATTAAACCTTGATTTTTTGAAATCACTTTGCAAAATGTGATAGGAAATAATGGGCTGATAACCAAATTTTCTTAATAACCTTAGCCGGATAATAAATTGGAAAAACCAGCACAGATAAAATTTACAGAATAAATTAACAGCGATATTTGTTGAGCTAATAATTGTTTTTGCGTTTTACTGTTTTGTAATTCTCTCAATCATTGTAATTTGTATGAAATAAATGTATAACTTTGTGTAACTTTTTTAACAAAAAGCAAGTAG
>JAOZNY010000090.1:0-3742 GCA_029933565.1 Bacteroidales bacterium | reverse complement strand
TTTGTATGAAATAAATGTATAACTTTGTGTAACTTTTTTAACAAAAAGCAAGTAGAACACAACAATCATTATACAATTAGTGACATTTATTTCTCAATTAAACCGATTTATTATGAATTACAAAAATTACCTATTAACGGGATTAGTAACTCTATTCCTGTTTTCAATAACGAGCGTTTTTTCACAAAGTTTAAACCCCGAAAAGGTTATAACTCCAGTTGGATTCGACAAATCGAAAAAACTAACTGAAGTCCCTATTGTTCCTCCAGGCTATCGCGATAGAACCTGGAAAAACAAAACTATTCAAAACAAAGAAGGCTTTCTTGAAGAGTTTAACAGTCCTGCTGAATGGACCGATCCTGACCCAGTTTTACAAAACGAAATGTCAGGTGACCGTTCAACCGCAACAGTTGGGCAAAACTTTGCCGGAGTTGGTAACTTAAGTGGTGTTGCTCCTCCAGACACCGATGGAGATGTTGGGCCTAATCATTATATGCAAATGGTAAACTTATCCTTTCAGATATGGGATAAAAATGGTAACTCTCTTTACGGACCAGCTGACAACAGTACACTTTGGGATGGTTTTGATGGCCCATGGACTGGAACTAACGATGGCGATCCAATAGTACTTTATGATGAATATTCCGACAGATGGATAGCAACACAATTTTCATTACCAAATTATCCAAATGGACCATTTTACGAAATGGTTGCTGTTTCTGAAACTGGTGACCCAACAGGGGCATGGTATCGATATGCATATGAATTTACAGATATGCCCGATTATCCAAAATTTGGTGTTTGGAATGATGGATATTATTTTACAATCAACCAATTTGCTTCAGGTAATTTAAGTTTTGCCGGAGCAGCAGTATGTGTCCTTGATCGTGATGCAATGCTTACAGGTGATCCAAATGCAGAAATGTTGTTTTTCAATTTAGGAACATCTTATGGTAGTTTAATTCCAGCTGATGCTGATGGACCAACTCAACCAGGAGTTGGAACTCCGAATTATTTAATGAACATGAGCACAAATTTGCTTAGAGTATGGGAGGCAGATATTGACTGGGCAAATACATCAAATTCAAGTGTAACTTTGGTTAGTTCTCTTTCAACACAATCATTTTCTTACAGTGGTATTACTATTAACCAACCAGGAACTTCTCAAACTCTTGATGCATTGGCAACCCGCTTAATGTACAGAGTACAATATAGAAATTTTGGTAGTTATGAAGTAATGCTAACTAATCATAGCGCAAATGCAGATGGCAATGGTCAGGCTGGTGTTAGATGGTATGAATTAAGAAATTACGGTAGTGGATGGAGTATTTATCAGCAAGGAACTTTTGCACCAGCAGATGGCGATAACAGATGGATGGGAAGTGTGGCAATGAATGGTAACGGAGATATTGGAATTGGTTATTCTGTTTCAAGTTCTTCTACTTATCCGTCCATAAGATTTGCAGGACAAACTGCCTCAAATTCAGGAACAGGAACTTTAGATGTTAGTGAAGGAAGCATTAAAGCAGGATCAAATTCTCAAACTGGTGTTAACCGTTGGGGAGATTATTCAATGATGTCGATTGACCCATCTGATGATCAAACTTTCTGGTATACAACCGAATATTCAGGTGGCGGATGGAGTTGGCTCACCCAAATAGCCTCTTTCAGTTTTGAACCTCCGGTTGTTAATGCTCCAGTTGCTGCATTCTCAGGATCGCCAATATCTATAACAGAAGGACAAACAGTTACTTTTACTGATCAATCAACAAATACCCCTACTTCTTGGTCATGGTCGTTCCCTGGAGGAAATCCTGCAACAAGTACTGCAAAAAATCCTGTTATCACATATTCAATACCTGGAACTTATAATGTTAGTCTTACGGTAAGTAATAGTGGCGGCACCGACGAACTAACAAAAACAGCATATATTGGTGTTATACCAATTGAGTTACCAGTAGCAGCCTTCACAGGAAATCCAACAAGTATTACGGAAGGACAAACAGTAAGTTTTACTGATCAGTCTTCTAATAATCCTTCTACTTGGTCATGGTCATTTCCGGGGGGAATTCCTGAGTCAAGTTCTGAACAAAACCCTGTTGTAACATATTCAACAGCCGGTGATTATGATGTTAGCCTCATTTCATCCAACACTGAGGGTGATTCTGAAATTCTTACCAAATCTGCCTATATAAATGTTACAGAATTTACTGTAAGTTACTGTGCTTCATCAGGTGGGAATTCTTCACTTGAGTGGATTGAAACATTTGCTATTGGTTCTAACACAAATAACTCAGGCTCAAATGGAGGTTATGGCGATTTTACTGGCAATTCAATTTCTGTGGAAAGCGGAAATAGTTACAATATAACTATGATTCCTGGTTTTTCATCAAGAGCAAGAAAAGAATTCTGGCGAGTATGGATTGACTACAATATGGATGGTGATTTTACCGATGCTGGAGAACAAGTATTTGCCAAAGACAGGCAGAAAGGGACAGTAAGTGGAAGCATTAATATTCCATCAGGTTTAACTGGACAAACAGGGATGCGTGTATCAATGAAATACAATTCGGTCCAAACTTCATGTGAGCAATTTGCATACGGTGAAGTTGAAGACTATACTTTACTTTTTGGAGCACCAGTTCCACAACCGCCAGTTGCTGATTTCTCAGGAACACCAACTACCGTAGATGTTGGTGGTAGTGTTAATTTTAGTGACCTATCATCCAATGATCCTTTAACATGGTCTTGGTCGTTTGCAGGAGGAACTCCTTCAACAAGTGCTGTTCAAAATCCAGCAGTTAATTATGATACTAAAGGTACTTATGAGGTAAGTTTAACTGTTACTAACAGCGTAGGTTCAGACACTAAAACTGTTGGTGGCTACATTACTGTTACAGCAGGTGGTGGTGGCGGTACTTACTGCGAATCAACAAGTGGTAGCAATGCACTTGACTGGATTGCACAGGTTGATATTGCTTCTTTTTCAAATTCATCAGGAGCATCGTTTTATTCTGACTTTACAGGAATGACGGTTGGCTTAGCACCTGGTTCATCTAATAGCATAACTCTTACTCCTTACTTTACAGGTAAAGATCAGCGTGAGTTTTGGAGAATCTGGATTGACTTCAATGCAGATGGTGATTTTGATGATACAGGTGAGCAAGTATTTACTGCAAACAATAAAAAATCAGCAGTGTCTGGAACAATAAGTATTCCTTCTGATGCATCGGGACAAACAAGGATGCGTATTACCATGAAGAATGGAGGATCACCTTCCCCTTGTGATATATTTTCAAACGGAGAAGTAGAGGATTACACAGTTGACTTTGGTAATGGACCTGCCAGTTTGGTTAGAGGTAATGATTTTGATATTAATGTTTATCCAAATCCTGCCACTAATATGTTGAATGTACGTTTAGTGGGTAATAATGAAATGGTTAATATTAAAGTTTATAATGCATTTGGTAAAATTCTCGATGAATTTAATATTTCAGGAATTGATACTCAAATTGATTTAAGCGGTTATACAAATGGAATGTATTATATTGGTGCTGATAATGGCAAACATAATACTTTGAAGAAGTTTGTAAAGAACTAATAAATTTTCAATTAAATATTTAACAAGCCCAGCCGCCAAAGGCAACAGGGCTTGTTTGTTTTAATACATTTGATTTTTAAAAATTATATTTTATCTTAGTGTATAACATGGAATTGTCCGCGTAGCGACCAAACATTCCCC
>JAOZNY010000089.1:7435-11043 GCA_029933565.1 Bacteroidales bacterium | reverse complement strand
TGAAGGATTACGATATTGAGCGTTTTTATCGCGACCAGCGATTGTTACAAATAGGTGAAGGGACTTCTGAAATACAAAGATTAGTGATTTCGAGGCATATTGGGTGTTAGAGAATTAGAGATTGAGGTTGAGGTTGAGATTACATTTATATAAATCTATACCTCAGTTATTAATTATCTTTCAATTTGTTAATCAAATTTTATCTTTTTCTCGATCAAGGTAGTGGAATATCCTTTTAGAAATTCGATGGTTTCAATTTTCCCACCTTTGGCTATAACTACATCGTAGCCAACTATTTCTTCGGGTTTGTAATCGGCTCCTTTTACCAATACATCGGGTTGTATTGTCTTTATTAATTCGTAAGGCGTATCTTCGTTAAACAAAACTACAGCATCAACAAAGTTAAGTGCTGCAATAATTGTGGAACGTGAAACCTCGTCAGTAATAGGACGATTTTTACCTTTTCCAAGCCTTTTGGCCGATGTATCGGTGTTTACACCAACAACTAAAATATCTCCTAAATCTTTGGCTTTACTTAAATAATCAATATGGCCTAGATGCAGCAAATCGAAAACACCATTTGTAAAAACAATTTTCTTACTCTTCAATGCCCATATTGCAAGTAATTGTTTTAATATCTTCAAATCTATTACTCTTGAGTCAATGATTTCTCTTTTGTTCATTGATTTACTGGTTTTTGTTTTTTAGTAACAACCATCATATAAAAATAACTCAGTGCCCCTACAACTACATTAAGTATTGTTTGTCCGGCATGTGTTATTGCAGCAAAAGCACCGGCAGCATTTGGTTCAACACTGTAAAGTTCAACCAAAATAGATTTTACAATAAAATGGTAAGCTCCAATACCTCCCGGAACAGGAGCCACAATTCCAAGGCTACCAATGGCCAGAATTGTAAGTCCATCAATAAAAGAAAGATGATTTGTTTCCTGGAGCATCAATACCGGCATATAAACCATTATTCCGTAAAACAGCCAAATCAGCACTGTGTAAAGAATAAATAGCCACTTCTGCTTGATTTTTAGAACAGTTTTTATTCCGTCTAAAAGACCATCAACAAAACCCCTTACTTTGGTGTAAAAACTAAATGATTTAATCCATTCGCGACTCTGCCATAAAAACCAAATTGTAATTCCTATTAGCAAAAAGAATCCTCCAACAAACAAAATTATGGAAGTTAGGTTTGAAAAAACACTCTTGAGCAGAGGTTCGAATATATCGCCGACATACACACCAACCAAATCAATTTGGAAAACAATTACTAAAACAATAATTATTGCCAACATTACAAGATCGAGAAACCTCTCTGAAATAACAGTTCCAAAAAGTGAATTAAATGGTATTTTTTCCTTTTTTGAAAGAACCCCACAGCGCATAAATTCACCCATGCGAGGTACAGCAGTATTTGCAAGGTAGCCAATCATTACAGCAAAAAATGTGGTCGAAAGTCGGGTTTTATAACCCATTGCATTTATGAGCATATTCCAGCGCAAAGCCCTGAGAATGTGAGAACCAATGGCAAAAACCAATGCAATAAAAAGCCAGTAATACTCGGCTTCAAGGATATCTTGTTTAATTTCGGAATACTCGAGTTTATGGAAACTGAGCCAAAGAAGCCCAAAACCCAAACCCAGAAAAAACAGGTATTCGATGGCCGAAATAAGGCGCTTTTTTGTTTTTGGTGTCAAATTAAATAATGCTATTATTTATGTCGGGAAAAACTATTGTGGGTTTGAATTTCTTTGCCTCTTCAAAATCCATACTGGCATAGGAAACAATAATTATTGAATCGTCGACAGCAACTTTACGGGCTGCAGCACCATTCAAGGAAATAGTTTTACTACCTCTGGCTGCTTTTATAATATAGGTATCGAATCTTTCACCATTGGTAATATTGTAAATACTTACCTTCTCGTTCTCAATAAAATTGACTGCATCCATCAAATTTTCATCAATGCCAATACTACCAATGTAGTTTAAGTTAGCCTCTGTAATTCTGGCTCCGTGTATTTTTGACTTTAGTATTTCGATGTTCATGGCTCCATGTTTTTTAGCCGTTATTTGAATCTGCAAAATTATTAAATAATCTAATATTATCGATTAATCTCACATTTCTCATATTTGCCACAACAAAACCCATAATATTTTTAGTTCCTTTCCAGTCTTTTACTTGCTGTAAGTCAACAGCATCGCCCACTTCAAAATATTCCAACCCGAAGGCATCATTTGAGTTAAATTCATTTTCAACCCAACTTTTTACCTCCATAACACTTTTACTTGCAGTCATTTTTAATGCTTGTTGGAGAGTTTTATAAATAAAAGGAGCATTTTTTCGCTGCTGCGCCGTAAGTCTTTCATTTCTTGAACTCATGGCCAGCCCATCGAATTCTCTAACAATTGGACAAGGCACAATCTCAAGATTGAGATGCTCCATTGCCACAAGTTTTTTAATAATTGCCAGTTGCTGAAAATCTTTTTCTCCAAAATAGGCCTTGTTGGGAATTGTAATATCAAATAACTTTTTTACAACAATTGCCACTCCATTAAAATGCCCAGGACGGTTTGCTCCCTCCATTACCTTCCCCAACATTCCAAAATCATATTCCTTAATAATTGGCTCAGGATACATTTCCTCAACTGTTGGGGCAAATAAAATATCACACTTTACTCTTTCAAGAAGTTTTTTGTCCTGTTCCAGATTTCTGGGATATTTTTCAAGGTCGCTGCTTTTATTAAACTGAATGGGATTTACAAAAACACTAACCACAAGCAAATCATTCTCTTCTTTTGCTTGTTGCATCAATGCCAGATGCCCTTCATGAAGCGCACCCATTGTAGGCACAAAACCTATTGTTTTACCAATATTTCTTTGCTCCTGCAAAAAAGAAGTGGTCTCCGAAATCTTTGAAAAAACCTTCATTCTACAAAATTACATCTGTGATAAACAAAAGTCAATAAAACCTAATCAATTGTTTTTAAAATCTTTAGCAAATCCTTTTCAAGAGTATTGTCTGGCGATTCAACAATTCTGCCAATTTCCTCTCCATTAAAATAAATTATAAAAGTTGGAATCCTTAATATTTTATATTTCGAAATATCCAGTGATTGTGCTTTCTTGGAGCCGTTAACAGCAATAAGTTTGCTATTAGATAATGAGAAATTCATCTCGCTAAGCAACTTATAAAATCGGGGAACCTGAAGTTTGCTATCGGAACACCAATCGCCAAAAATGGTTACAACTTCAAAACCTCCTTTAACAATAATGGCATCAATCTTTTTAACTATTGACAGTTTAGGCTGGTAAATTTCAAATTGTGTTTTATAATAAACTCCAAAAACTCCCTCTTGAAGACCAATTGTATCGCAGTATCCAATCAAAACCTGCTTTTCAATTTTAGGATCAAGATATTTTTTATTCATATCCTGAGCATAAGTTGAAGCAATAAAAGACAAAAAACCAGCAAATAGTAAAATCTTAAATTTCATAATGAATAATTAAAAACATTAACAAAAAATATTAATTGCACTGGCAAAAGTAAATTATTGTTTTAATTTTATCGAAAAATAATTTGAATTGGAAACATCAAC
>JAOZNY010000089.1:0-7335 GCA_029933565.1 Bacteroidales bacterium | reverse complement strand
TTTTTTGGAGGAATATTGTTGATTGCCTTAATCGACAAACTAATTCCAAGTGTTGAAAACCCTCACGAAATACACAAAGTGGAAGAAATGTACGATGAAAAGCAACTCAAGGATAAGAAACTTATGCGAATGGGATTGTTTACTGCTTTGGCCATTGCAATCCATAATTTCCCCGAAGGACTGGCCACTTTTACAGCTGCAATAACAGACCCAAATCTTGGTATTGCCATTGCTGTTGCCATTGCTATTCACAACATTCCAGAAGGAATTGCTGTTTCAATACCAATTTATTATGCCACCGGAAGTAAAAAGAAAGCATTTTGGCTTTCGCTATCCTCAGGTTTAGCAGAGCCAATTGGTGCTTTAATTGGATATTTGCTTTTAATGCCATTTCTGGGACCAACAGTTTTTGGAATTTTATTTGCCGGAGTAGCAGGCATAATGGTTTTCATTTCGCTCGACGAACTCCTACCAGCAGCAGAGGAATATGGAGAACATCACCTTTCAATTTATGGATTAATAGCCGGAATGGCCGTAATGGCTTTGAGTTTGCTATTGTTTTTATAAAAAAAAGGTGCAAACCAATTGATTTACACCTTAATAATTACTATTCAAAAACTAACTATGAAATCTTTATTTCACGCTTAAGTTTAACTTCTGCTTCTTTTTTAGGAAGGTTAATGCTCAGAATACCATTTTTATAATCTGCCTTTACGTTTTCAAACTCAATGTTTTTTGGCAAAGTAAATGATCGGCTGAATGAGTTAAACGAAAACTCCTGAATACTGTAAGTTGAATTACTTTCTGCTTTTTCTTCTTTTCTTTCCGATGAAACAGTCATTTTGTTATTATCCAGTTTCACTGAAAAATCTTTTTTCTCCATTCCCGGAACTGCAAGTTCTACAACAAAACTCTTGTCCTCATCTTTTATGTTTACTGATGGGACATTGTTTTGTGAGTTTTCAAAATTATCTGATAACGCTTTTTCAAAATTATTGAAAAAACCTGGGAAATTTGGCTGATGATTAAATCTCATTAAATTCATAATATATTCTCCTATTTTTTTTAATTATTATTTCAATTAATTATGATTAATGCTTTTCAACTTCCATTCCCTTTCAGTAAATGCGCCATATTGTCACTTAAAAATATTCTACATGCCATTTTGTCGTTTTTAATATAAAATAATCTGGCCTTTACTTAAGTGATTGAATTATTATCTTTGCAAAAAATTTAATCCTTGGATAAAATAATAAACAGTTTAAAACCAAATCGCATCATTTGGCCTATTATACTTGGCCTTGGTGTAAGTTTTATATTGTTGTACCACTCCTTCAACGAAGAAACATTTTCGTTTATCAAGTTCACCTGGCATACTTTCTTTTATATTTTAGTTGCCTTTGCAATGATGACCGTAAGGGACATAGCCTATATGTATAGGATTATTATTTTAAGCGATAATAAACTTTCATGGAGGCAGGCTTTTAATATAATCATGCTTTGGGAGTTTAGTTCGGCTATTTCACCTTCGGTAGTTGGGGGTACAGCACCAGCAATATTCTTTCTTTATAAGGAAGGTATTAGTGCCGGAAAAAGTACGGCTATAGTTTTAACTGCAATTTTACTCGACGAAATTTTCTTTTTACTTGCGGTTCCATTGGTTTATATAATTTACGGAAACAATATTTTCCCTCCTGAATCGGTAAAGATTGATGAAATACTATTTGCATTTTATGGGGGTTACATTGCTATCTTTGTTTATACATTGTTTTTAATTTACGCACTATTTATCAATCCCCATCTTTTTAAATCTTTCATTTCATGGATATTTTTGTTTCCTATTTTAATAAGATGGCGCAGTAGGGCACGTAAATCGGCTAACCAATTAATTCGCACTTCAAAAACAATAGGAAAGAAACCAGCATCATATTGGATAAAAAGTTTTATTGCTACTATTTTTTCGTGGGTAGCACGCTATTGGGTAATTAATTTCATGTTAATGGCGTTTTTTTACGAGCGGTTTAACCTTTATGAACACTTTCTTTTGTTTGGCAGGCAGTTAAGCATGTGGATTATTCTCCTAATAAGCCCCACACCTGGAGGAAGTGGAATTGCCGAATATATCTTCTCTGACTTCCTTGGCGATTTTATTGCTAATGAATCCTGGTCTGCCCCACTAGCCTTGTTTTGGAGATTAATTTCCTATTACCCTTACTTAATTATTGGTGTTATTATACTTCCAATTTGGTTAAAACGAATCTTCAAAAAGGATAAGAATTACAGAAGGATTAATTAATTTTCTGTATAAATAATCAAAAATCAAAAAAAGTTTTCATAATTCGTACAGATTTGTACTTTTGCACCTCATTTTTAAAACGTGAAAAGAGATGGCCGTAATAGGAAGTATTAGAAAACGTTCAGGACTCCTTATAGTTATTATTGGAGTTGCACTAGCTGCATTCGTACTTGGTGACTTTGTAAAAAGTAAACCAAAACAGTCTATGAACATTGGAAGTGTAGAAGGGGAAGAAATTACTATCATGGATTTCAACCGTGAAGTTGACAAGAATATTGAAAACACTAAGCAACAACAAAAAAAGGAAAGACTAACTCAGTCAGAAACTTATTCTGTTAGAGATCTAACCTGGGATCAAATGGTTCGTATGTTGATTATGAACGAACAATATGATGAACTTGGAATTGTTGTAAGACCAGATGAACTTTTTGACCTTGTCCAAGGACCTAATCCACATTCTGTGATTACACAATATTTCACCAACCCTCAGACTGGACTTTACGATAGGGCTGCTGTTCTTAATTACCTTCAAAATCTTGATAAACTTGATCCACAGTCTAAAGCACAATGGGTTCAGGTTGAGAATTACATTAAGGAAGACAGGATGAGAAGCAAATACAACAACCTTATCTCAAAAGCTTATTACGTTCCTGAGGTATTGGCAAAAATGATTTATTCAGAAGATAACGACAAGGCAACTATTGAATATGTTGCTGTTAAATATACTGATATTGCTGACAGCATTGTTACTGTTACCGACGAAGATTACGAAAAGTACTACGAAGAAAACAAATATCGTTACGAGCAGAAAACAGCACGTGATATTGACTATGTTGTTTTTAACGTAAGACCATCGCAGGAAGATATGGGTGCTGCTACTAAGGAGATGGAATCAATTTATGAGGACTTTAAAAATACTTCAAGTGTAATCGGATTTGTAAATGCAAACTCTGATAATTCGTACGACAGCACATGGAAAGCAGAAGGAAGTCTTCCGGTTGAAGTTGATTCGTTGATGTTTAATAGTGAGATTGGAACAGTTAGTAAGCCTTACCGTAATGGGAATACTTTTCACCTTGCAAGATTAGTTGCAACTGAAATGCGCCCCGACTCAATGAAGGCAACTCATATTTTAATTGCATACGCAGGTGCCATGAGGGCAATGCCGGAAAATACCAGAACTGCTATTCAGGCCAAATTCCTTGCTGATAGCCTTCTTAATGTTGTTAAAGCATCGCCAAATAAAATTGAAAACTTAGCCATTAACTTCTCAGATGATGGTACAGCAAAAGATAACTCAGGCGACCTTGGTTGGTTTGCAGATGGATCGATGGTTGCTTCATTTAATAATGCTGTTATTAAAACAGAAGAAGGTGGTGTTACTATTGCTGAATCGCCATTTGGCTTTCATGTAATAAAGGTTACGGGGAAAAAAGATATTTCTAAGAAAGTAAGAGTAGCAATGATAAACCAGGAAGTTCTTCCTAGTTCAGATACTTATCAAAATATTTTTGCAGATGCCAGTAAACTTGCATCGGAAAACCATACTAAAGAAGAGTTTGATGCGGCAGTTAAAGAAATGAGACTGAATAAACGCACAGCTCCTAAGGTAGAAGCCTTATCAAATTACATTACCGGCGTTCCAAATGCACGTCAGGTAATTAGATGGTCGTTTAATGATGATGTTGAAACAGGTTCCGTTTCTGAAGTGTTCGACCTGGAAGGAATGTATCTTGTTGCAACAGTTGCTAAAACATACAAAGAAGGTTATCCTGAAATGGATGAGATAAAAAGTAGACTGACAACTTTTGTTACCAATGAAAAGAAAGGTGATTACCTTAGCAAAAAAATGAAAACGTACAATGGTGATTTTGATAAAATAATTGCTGAAGTAGGTGGTAAAAAAGATGAAGTTGCCTCATTAAACTTTTCATCAAGAAACATTAAAGGCTTTGGTCGTGAGAACAAAGTTATTGGAAGCATATTTGCTCAAACCACAGCAACTACTCTTGATCCTATTGCTGGTGTTGGTGGTGCATTTGTTGTAAAAATAAGCAACTTCAGCCCTGCCGCCGAAACAAATAATTATGCTTTTAGCAAAACTAAAGTTATCGATGGTTTCCAAAGAAGAGTAAATCAAGACTTCGTTTACAAAGCCATAAAAGATGTAAGTGATATTGAAGACAACAGATTGATGTTTTATTAATCGTTGAAAAAAATATTAAAGCCCGGTATTGAATTTTTCGATATCGGGCTTTTTTGTGGAATAATTTATTTTACTTCTTTAACAAAAGAAATCATCTTTTTCTTGACTTTATGAGAATATTCTCACTATCTTTGCAGAAAATTATTTCAAATGCCACGAAGAAGAAGAGCCAGAAAAGTAGTAGAGCCACCATCGTTTAAAGGCTACAGACCTTATGGGACAATTAATGGGCGCAGAGAAGGCAGAGTTGAATTGCACTACGAAGAATACGAAGCCATTAAACTAGCCGACTACGATTTAATGAACCATCAGGAGGCAAGTGGAATAATGGATGTTTCGAGGGCAACATTCGCCAGAGTTTACGAAACCGCAAGAAGAAAAATTGCAAAAGCCCTGGTAGAGGGTAAAGAAATAGTTAGCGTTTACGGTAATGCACATTTGGAAAACGATTGGTTTGAATGCACCGATTGTAAATCAAAATTCACAATCCCCAGCGAATTACTGGATAAGAGTTGCCCTTTGTGCAAATCCACTTCTATAAAAAACATATTACATTAAAAAATAAAATGAAAATGAAAACACTTATTACGTCAAAAGGTGATAGTACCGATTCTTTTTTCGACTTACGATTTGGAAGAGGAAAATATTTCTGTATTCACGATAGTGAGACAGGGAACATCGAATTCATTGAAAATCTTAATGCCGAGGCACAAGGAGGTGCAGGAACAAAGACAGCAGAGAAAGTAATTGAACTTGGAGTAAAGAAAGTTATTTCGGGCGATTTTGGTCCAAAAGCCAAAGACCTGCTCATGAAATTTAAAATTCAAATGGTAATGATCACCGACTCGAATAAAACCGTTATGGAAATTATTAAATCACTTTCATAAAGGATTCAAGATGCAAGAATCAGGATACAATACTAAAACTAGTAATGTTTCATGTGTTCTAAATATCAGTTTAATAATAATTTAAAATTAAGTATTATGCCACAATTTGACAGAACCGGACCACAGGGACAAGGTTCCCAAACCGGAAGGGGCATGGGAAAATGCCGCGACGACAACGATGTTAAAAATGAAAATTCCGACCAAAGAGGTTTTTTTGGTAGAGCCTTGGGCTTAGGAAGAAGAGGCCAAGGTCAGGGCCAGAGTCAAGGCCGCGGAAGAGGTTTTGGTTTTAGAAACAGATAATTGAATTTGTTTTATGCCATTTAAAATTGCTATTGCCAGTGGAAAAGGGGGTACAGGAAAAACTACTGTTTCCGTTAACCTTTTCAAATGGATAATTCAGCACTGGACCGAAAAGGTGCAATTGGTTGATTGTGACGTTGAAGAACCCAACGATCATATATTTTTACCTGAGTATTTGCTTTCACATCAACAGGAAATCACTCAGTTAATTCCAAAAATCGACCTTAATAATTGCACCTTTTGCCGTAAATGTGTTGAGTGGTGCGAGTTTAACGCCATTGTTGTAATCCCTCCCGTACAATTTGCCGAAGTAAACAATTCACTTTGCCATTCGTGTGGTGCATGCATAATTGCCTGCGAAGACAACGCAATGCCTGAGTTTCCCTACCCAATTGGGAAAGCCAATTTCTATAAAAACGAAAACGGATCTGTGCTCCTGGAAGGAGAACTTAAAATAGGTTCTTCGATGCAAACAATGCTAATTGGAGAAATAAAAAAACTTTCCAATCCGAATGCTGAAGTTGTGCTCTTCGATTCTCCCCCCGGAACAAGCTGCCCGGTAGTTGAATCTGTTGCCGATACTGATTATGTTATTCTTGTAACCGAACCAACACCATTCGGGCTTCATGACCTTAAACTAACCGTTGACCTAATCAGGGAACTTAAAATTGACTTTGGTGTAATTGTAAATAAATCGGGGCTAGGCACTAAGGACGTTTATGAATATCTCGAAAAGGAAGATATTCCACTTTTAGGCAAAATACCTTTTAACAGGGAATATGCATCAAATTATGCAAAAGGAGATCTTTCAGCCAATAATGAAATTTTTATAAATCAATATCATTCAATTGGCGAAGCGTTAAAAGAAAGAATGAGTGAATGATTAAATGAGTAAATGGTAAAATGAACGAAATAACAGTTTTAAGCGGGAAAGGTGGTACGGGTAAAACAAGCATTACTGCTGCTTTGGCAACATTGGCAAAAGATGTTGTTATTTGCGACAGCGATGTTGATGCAGCAGACCTACACCTGATTTTAAACCCTGAAATTATTGATACACATAATTTCGAAAGTTCGTGGGTAGCCAAAATCCATAAAGAAAACTGCACATTGTGTAATGTTTGTGTTGATGTTTGCCGCTACGATGCAATCCATGAAATGAAAGATGGAAGCCTGGAAATTAACCCATTTCAATGTGAAGGTTGCCGTTTATGCGAACGTGTTTGCCCTGAAGAAACAATAAGCAGTAGCCGCAACAATAATAATTTTTGGTATGTTTCAAATACCCGCTTGGGGACATTGGTCCATGCTAAAATGGGCGCAGGCGAAGAAAATTCGGGCAAACTCGTTACTAAGGTAAGGGAAGCAGCAAAAACAATTGCCAAGGAAAAGAATATTCAAACGGTTTTAAACGACGGACCTCCGGGGATTGGCTGTCCGGTAATTTCGGCTTTAACCGGTACTCAAACTGTACTCATGGTATTCGAACCTTCAATGTCGGGTTTCCACGATGGCAAACGCTTATTTGAACTTATGGATACTTTCAGTCCAAAGATTTATGCTTTAATAAACAAATTTGATATTAACATTGAAACCAGTAATGAAATTGAAGAGTGGCTTAAAGAGAACTCTATTCCACTACT
>JAOZNY010000310.1 GCA_029933565.1 Bacteroidales bacterium | reverse complement strand
TAATTAATGCCCCACAAAACTTAAAAGAAAGGACTTAGTTTAGTTGCCTAACTTCACCAATTTCTTAACCTCTGATTGTTTTCCATCAATATTTAAACTGTAGAAATAAATCCCATCCGCTAAGTTGTTAACATCGATGGTAATATTACCACTATTTCCGGCAAACGCCTTCTGCTTAACCAGACTACCAAAAGAATTGAACAAAAGCAATTGCCCATTACTTAATGTTGAACCAGAGTTAAAACTAATATTAAACTTATCGTAAGTTGGGTTGGGATAAGCATTTGAGATATAAATATTATTTATGTTTTCATTTACCGCGGTTGTAGTAGAAATAACCGAAACCACAAAATCGTCAAAATAAAAACCATCTTCTTTTTCATATGAATCAGTAACCAAAATAAACCTAAGACTCGCCTTCTCTCCAATATGCTCACTAATATCAACTTCTTCCTTTACCCAATCAGTAAAACCGTCGTAGAATGGTTCATCGCTATTAAGGTATTCATTGCTTCCGGTTTTAGTATATTTTCCTGATAAAGCAGTCCATGAAGTTTGGCTCTCCTTTTTTATCATTAACTGAACATAGTCCCAGTTAGGTTCAATTTCCCATTTGCCCCAAAACTCAATAAAAGCCATGCTTACATTGCTAAGGTCGATGCTGGTATCCAGTTCTATCACATTATTCTGGTTATTTTGGTAGTTAGTAAACTTTGAGTCGGTAATTGAATTTGAAGATGAGTGAAAATCTTCTGAAGTAACATCCCATTTTGCCGAAGTCCAATTGTCGAGAGTTTCCCCTTCATCAGAAAAAACTATAACAGTGGTTCCAAATATCTTTTTTATTGTATCTGAAACAATAAACTGTCCATTGTCGACACTTAATAAAAAACTAAACTCTGTTCCATTTTCTATTGCTGCATCCAAAGAGTAAGAGATTGAATCCATTTCCAATTGCATCAAATCCATATTCTGGAAAACATCATTTTCACCCACACTTAAAATAACATCGCTAAGTGCGGTAAGCGAAACTGTAAATTGCTCAGCATCGGTTAATCCAAGCCTCTTTATCTCGTATTGTATTTCTCCCTCAATCTGGTCTGTTAATAAAGGAGAAGTTTCATTTATGTCAGCATATTTTCCAACTAATCTGGCAGCAGTAATATTTTGGTGCATATTTTCCTGGCAAAGTGGAATTATCCTTGATGTTGAAGGCCAGAAGCCGTCGTTACTGTTCCCAACCTCAGGAACGTAAGCATAAACTTTTTCCTTGCTATCTTGTTCTCCGTACATCCAATCGTTTGAATCACCATTGGTAGGATAGATAGTTGTACTTGCAGGCCCAATTGTATATCCATTTTCTTCCGTCATCAAAACAGCAAAATCATGAAAAGTATCATTATCAGGGCAAACCTCCTCTGTCCATCCCCATGGATAAAGTAATAAGTTGGAATACGAATGATAATTAAGTGCAATTTTAAACTCGTGAGCATTTGAAAAATCTCTCATGTTTTTTGTTTCCGGTTCAGAAAAAGCAGAAGGCCCACGGTAAGTTTCATCTTCAGGATAAGGAGAAGAACCCGAATTATCGTAACCCCATTTATAACCATAATTACGGTTAGGGTCAACGCCATGGGTACCATCACCATTATCTCTACGATTCTTGCGCCACATTCCACCGCCCATTGGATAAGTAAGGTAATTCCATTCATACCCATCAGGATTTACTATTGGCACAAAATACATTTCAGTATTGTCAACTAGAATTTGAATATCGGGATCAGTGTCATAATTCTCAAGTAAATGCCACATATAAAAAATCATCTGCTGAACACTCATTGGTTCGCGGGCATGGTGAACACCAGTGTATAAAACCTCAGGTTCATCTTCGTTAGTTTCAGGATTATCAGAAAGCCTCACCCAATACATTAACCTTCCATCGTGTGTTAAAGTATCGTTTGAAACTATATACCTTGGGCTAACCAAATTTGGGTAAAGCGTGGCCATACTATCTAGTTCTGCCATTACTTCCTCCAAAGTATAAAAACCTCCCATTGAGCCATACTCCCAGTTTTCAGGAACAGGCCAATCTTCGTTTATGTCGCGGTTTATTGAAGTTGGCATTTCCGCAGCAGCCCGTTTAGCATAAAAACTACTAAGGTCACTAATTAGTATTTCTGTACGAATACCAATTGAATTAAGTTTTTCTATATCTCTCTCAGAAAGGTCGGTAATTAAATAAACTCCTTTTCTGTACTCTCCTTCGGTAACATCAATTCCCAGTTTGGAAATTTGTTGAAGTCCGTTATTATCGAGCATTATTTTCACCTTTGAATAGTTCTGCTGCGCAATAGTCAGGAACCCAAAAGCAAACAAGGTACTTAGAGTAAGTAGTAATTTTTTCATATTTAACTAATTTATTGGTTTAAAACCTTTAAGACTAAATGACATTTGATTGAGGCTTGCGGTTGCCTCTTATAAATATTTTGTTTAATCATTCAATATTGATTGGCATAATTACTCAAAAAAATGTATAAAAAAACAGGGCTGAAAGAAATTATCTATCAGCCCTCCAAACCAAAGTTTCCTACCTTTCGGTTTTAAAATATTAAAGTGATTAGAAAGCCTAAAGCACTTATAATTATATTAATTATTTTTCTACCTCTAAGATTCCATTTACAGTTATTGTTGCTCCATCTTCTAATGTAAGGCTATAGCAATGGGCAGTAGTACCATTTGGCACAACTGGGAATTCTCCATTTACCGGATAAACCGGAATTGTAACTTTATAGGATGAATTTGGGATAATTCCATCAGGCCAGTTAGAGGTATCGTTCCAGTTAGTTGTGGTTCCATTCCAGGTTGTGCTTGCCGG
>JAOZNY010000088.1:7126-11065 GCA_029933565.1 Bacteroidales bacterium | reverse complement strand
ACTCAAAACCCTACATTTGCAAAAAATTTAAATCATGACAAAAATATTAGGTATAGGTAATGCCCTTGTTGACTTATTAATTGAAACTGAGAACGACAATATACTCGATGAGTTAAATCTCCCAAAAGGAAGTATGCAACTTGTTGACAGTAAAACAAAGGACCAAATTGCAGACCACAGCAATAAACTTCCAAAAAGTATGGCTTCGGGTGGTTCTGCTGCTAATACCATTCATGGATTAGCAAGGCTGGGAACCGAAACTGCATTTATTGGTACAGTGGGTAAAGACGATATTGGTAAGTTTTTTAGCGATGACCTCGAAAAAAGTAAAATCACCCCTCTTTTAATTTATAGCGATAGTCCCTCTGGTCTTGCAAGTACTTTGATTAGCAAAGATGGCGAAAGAACCTTTGGAACTTTTTTGGGTGCTGCCATTGAGTTAGATGCCGATAGTTTAAATGAAAATCATTTTTCAGGTTATAACATACTTCATGTGGAAGGCTATTTAGTGCAAAACCACCAACTTATTGAGCAGGCATTTAAATTAGCCAAAGCAAATGGGATGAAGATAAGTATTGACTTGGCCAGTTACAATGTTGTTGAAGACAATTTGGACTTCCTTAAGGAAATGGTAAAAAAATATGTTGATATTGTTTTTGCCAACGAAGAAGAAGCCAAAGCATTTACCGGCTTAGAGCCTGAGGAAGCCCTTGAGATGATTTCTACTATGGCTGAAATTGCTGTGGTTAAAGTTGGGAAAGGTGGTTCATTTATTAAAAGTGGCAACGAAAAATTAAAAGTAGGTATTATTAAAACAACTGTTAGCGATACTACCGGAGCAGGAGATTTATATGCCGCCGGATTCTTACATGGAATTATAAACAATAAAGGGTTTGAGTATTCCGGTAAGTTAGGAGCCTTACTTGCGAGTACTGTAATTCAGGATATTGGTGCTAAAATTTCAGACGGAAAGTGGGAAAATATTTACGCTGAAATAGAGAAGTTCTGATAAGGAAGCAATAATTTAGCCCTACCCATACCTTCGGGTATTAACTTTTTAATTACTACAATAGAAGCGGTATAAATTAAAAATGCTTTAAATTTTATATCATTATTTTGCTACATTTGCCACCCTGATAAAAATAGTGCTAACATTTTAATAGATTGAATATTATGAAGGTTTATGAAACCAAGGAGATAAGGAACATCGCACTGATAGGTGGAGCGAAGTCGGGTAAGACAACAATGGCCGAATCAATGCTTTTTGAAGGCAAAGTTATCAACAGAAAAGGTACTGTTGACGATCATAATACTACTTCAGATTACCGACCAATAGAGATTGAACGTGAAAACTCTGTTCACTCATCATTATTGTACACTTTTTACAACGAACATAAAATAAATATTATTGACAATCCAGGTTTTTCTGATTTTGTCGGTGAAACTATTGCAGCTCTTGACGTAGCTGACACAGCATTAATGATGATTAATAGTCAGTCGGGTGTTGAGGCTACAACTGAAACTGCCTGGAAACAAACTGTTGATTCAGATTGCCCTGTTGCATTTGTTGTTAACCAACTCGATCATCATGGTGCCAAGTTTAATGATACAATTACTGCTCTTAAGGATTATTTTGGCGACAAGGTAACTGTGGTTCAGTATCCTGTTAACTCAGGCGAAGGTTTTGATACAATTATCGACCTTATTTTAATGAAGCAACTTAAGTTTAAAGATGGTGGTGGCGAACCTGAAATTTCTGATATTCCTGATTCAGAAAAAGATAAGGCCGACGATTTACATTTAACATTAATTGAAAATGCTGCCGAAGGCGATGAAGGCCTTATGGAAAAGTATTTTGAGACAGATACCCTTACAATCGAAGAAATGAGGGAAGGTCTTCGTTTAGGCTTAATAACCAGAAGTATTTTCCCTGTTCTTTGCTCATCGGCAAAACACGGAATAGGTGTAAGTAGGATTTTAGATTTTGTAACAAAATCATGTCCTTCACCATTGGATCTTACCGGAAGGGCAGACAGCGAAGGAGAAATTTCAAAATATAATGCTGCAGACAGTACCAAAGCATTTGTTTTTAAAACTTCAATTGAACACCATTTAGGAGAAGTTTCTTACTTTAAAGTATTTGCTGGCGAACTTAAAGAAGGCCAGGATTTAATTAATGCTAGAAATGGAAATAAAGAAAGAATTTCACAACTTTTCATACTTAATGGAAAGAACCGTGAAAAAGTTGATAAAGTAATTGCTGGTGATATTGCAGCTACCATAAAACTTAAAGATGTTAAAACTGCTGATACTCTTGTTGATGCTAAAGGAGGTGGTGCAGGCTTTGTAAGTGCTGCTCTTCCCGATCCTTTATACATAGTTGCCATTAAACCTGTTAATTCATCAGACGATGAGAAACTGGGTAGTGTGTTAACAGAAATGCATAAAACCGACCCAACAATTATTGTTGAGTTTTCAAGAGAGGCCAAACAACTTCAGCTTAAGCTGCAAGGTGAATTTGCACTAAATACCATTAAATGGTATCTTAAAAATGAACATAAAATCGATATCGAAATCTTACCTATTAAGATTCCTTATCGTGAAACCATTACTAAGATAGCTAATGCCGATTATCGCCATAAGAAACAATCGGGTGGTTCAGGTCAGTTTGGTGAGGTTCACCTAAGGATTCAGCCTTTTGTAGAAGATTATAAAAAGCCTACCGATTTCCCGGTACGTGGTGTTGAAGAGCACGACATGCCATGGGGTGGAAAACTTATTTTCCATAACTGTATTGTTGGTGGTGCCATCGATGCAAGATTCTTACCGGCCATTATGAAAGGTCTTATGGAAAGAATGAATGAAGGTCCACTTACTGGTTCTTATGCCCGCGACATTGTGGTTTATGTTTACGATGGTAAAATGCACCCCGTTGATTCCAATGAAATTTCATTTAAGTTAGCTGGTCGTCATGCTTTTAGTACTGCATTTAAAAATGCCGGGCCAAAGATTATGGAGCCTGTTTATGATGTAAAAGTAAGTATGCCTGAAGATATGATGGGATCGGTAATGACCGACCTAAACGGACGCAGAGCCATGATTATGGGAATGGGTGCCGAAGGTAAAAATCAGATAATTAATGCAAAAGTGCCACTTGCCGAAATGGGTAATTATGTAACAGGATTAAGTTCAATTACTTCAGGAAGGGGAACTTTCAGTATGAAGTTTGACCAATATCAGCAGGTGCCTAGCGATGTTCAGAAACAACTACTTAAAGAATACCAGGAGTCGTTGGAAGAAGAAGATTAGAAATTTCTTAAAAAGAGTTTATAAAGGCTGGCTGCAATCAATGTGGTCAGCCTTCTTTTTTTAAATTCATACTTTTGTACGTCACAATATTTATAGGAAAAGGCATTATTACTTCTGATTGAGTAAACTCATGAAACTGACGTCAGGAGAAATTTGAATTTAGTATGGAAAAGAATAAGAATGAAGCATTACAACATACCCATCTTCATACCTGAACTGGCTTGCCCGTTTCAGTGTGCGTTTTGTAATCAGGAAAAAATAAGTGGTCACAACTTAATTCCTGATGATGCTGAAATTATTGAAATCATCGAAGCACATTTAAAATCCTTTAAGGAGAAAAACCGATTTGTTGAGGTGGCCTATTTTGGTGGAAGTTTTACGGGGATTCCTTTTGACCAACAAGAACATTTTCTGGGTCTTGTTCAGCCATTTATCGAAAAGGGCCTTGTGCAGTCAATTCGACTTTCCACCCGTCCAGATTACATCGATGGTAAGATTTTAAGGATGCTCAAAAAATATAATGTGGGCACCATTGAACTGGGTGCTCAATCGCTTGACGATGAGGTTTTGAAAAAATCGCATCGCGGGCATACTGCAAAACAAGTTGAAGAAGCCTCCAAATTAATACAT
>JAOZNY010000088.1:0-7026 GCA_029933565.1 Bacteroidales bacterium | reverse complement strand
ATAAATTTATCTAAATTTGATATTTTTTCAAAAGCAACCAAATTATCAGAATATTCGTCAATTATATAAACCAAATTTATATGGGGAGACTATTAACAGTTTTGCTAATATTTGTTTTTTCCGAATTGATTTCGCAGAACACTCTGGAGGAAGTTTATAATCAGACAGCCAAAGTTTATGGTATCGACGATGTATTAGTAAACGGAAGCAAATACAGAACCCTTCACCCTATAGCTTCAGGTAATCCATTTTTTGCAAATGGCACCTTTAGCGAAGGAGATATTTCACTTAAAGGCAGAGATTTTAAAGTTGTTTTTCTGAAATTCGACATCGAACAACAAAAGGTTATCCTCAAGGTTTTTCCTGATTCAGCAAATTTTAAAGTGATTGTTTTAAACAATAACTACATCAACAATTTTACTCTCCAAGGAAAATATTTTGTAAATATTTCAAGTTTATTGAAAACTAATTCAGTAAGTGGATTCTACGAACTTGTTTACGAAGGTAGTTTTGTATTTGGCAGATCCTTCAAAAAAGAGTTTGTGGCAAATTATTCCAATAACTATCCAAATGGAAAATATTCGAAAATTAAGAAAGCGAGTTTTGTTTTTAGGGAAGATGGAAAACACAGGATCAAAAAAAACAAAGACCTTTACTATTTGTTTCCACAACAAAAGGATTTGATAAAGAGATTTATAAAAGACAATAAGATAAAACTTCGCAAGGCTTCAAACCATAAGTTAAATATTTTAATGCAATATTGTGATGAAATATCCACAGAGTAAAAAAATACTTGGAATCATTTTTGGATTTCTTATGGCTTGCTCCGTATTGATGGCACAAGGTGATGAGGTGATTATTGACAAATCGTATAATAATTTGTTATGGGCTGATTTCACAAAAGAAGTGCAAAATAATCTGGGACTTAATTTTTATTTTGAGGATTCAGCCCTTCTTAAATTAAGAGTTAAAGTTGAAAGAAATACTGAACTCAAGCAATTGCTTGAACAAAATCTTAGTCCATTAAAACTGTCTTTTGTAATCGACAATAAAAATGTTTTTATTACAAGAGGTAGTCCGGTAAAAACAGAACTTCCTCCCAACTTTTTTGAAACAAGCACCCTAACCCCTGATGATTTGTTCGACGAGAGCAAAAAGCAAAAAGACATCCACGAATATTTAAGTACACGCAAGGCATTGCTTACTCGAAATATTGTGGTTGGAAATAGAAAAGATGGGGCTGGAAAGGATATTGTAACTGTTGATGGTTTTGTTAAACAAACCGAAGATGGCCTCCCAATTATTGGAGCGAGTCTTTATTTTGAAGAATTAGAAACCGGCACTACCACTAACGAAATTGGCTATTTTAGTATTAGCATGAAGAAAGGAAAATATTCCCTAAATGCAAATAGTATTGAAAGCAAAGAGGAAAAATACCAATTGGAAGTGCTCTCCGATGGGCGTATCGAACTTTTTCTCGATAAAAAAGTTTATGCTTTAGATGAGGTTATAATTCGTTCCGACAAAGAAGATAATGTGCGAGGCACACAAATGGGTTTCGACAAAATTTCAGCCAAGAGCATTAAGGAAATTCCTGCCATTATGGGTGAACGCGATATTATTAAAGTTGCGCTATTATTACCTGGCGTGCAGTCGGTTGGTGAAGGTGCTTCGGGCTACAATGTGCGTGGTAGCCCTGCCGATCAAAATGTGTTTTATCTTAATAATGTACCCATTTACAATACTTCGCATTTGTTTGGGTTTTTCTCGGCTTTTACGCCTGATGCCATCAGCGATTTTAAACTTTATAAAAGCAATATCCCCGCAAAATACGGAGGCCGGCTATCTTCAATATTTGATATTACTGCCAAGGAAGGAAACAAAAAGCAATTTTCACTCAGGGGTGGCATTAGTCCAATAACTGGTAGTTTTATGGTTGAAGGACCTTTTGCTAAAGATAAAAGCAGTTATTTAATTGCAGTGAGATCAACATATTCCGACTGGGTTTTGAAAATGATCGACAACTATGAAATTCAAAATTCCAAAGCATCGTTTGCCGATGCAATTACAAATTTTTCGATTTCACTTAATCCCAACAATCAAATAAAACTACTCACCTATTTTAGTTACGACGACATTAGTTTAGTTTCTCAAACCGATTATGGTTATCAAAATATGGGTGCTTCAATTGGATGGGATCATATTATTAGAAACAAACATAATTTGCAGTTAACATATAGTTTTAGCAATTATGGTTTCTACGAAGAGAACAGTCAAATTGAATGGGCAGCCTATAAAAACAATTACAATTTGCAGCATAACGAAATTAGGGCAAATGTAATTTTGAGGCCCAACGAAAAGCATAGTATTTCGTTTGGTGCCAACACAATTCTTTATAATCTCGATCGGGGCGACTATGTTCCATTAAATGATGCTTCAGATGTTATTCCGGTTTACCTTGGAAAAGAAAGGGGAGTAGAAGGCGGAATTTACATAGACGAGGAATGGACTGTAACTCCTGTATTTTCGCTTAGCGGAGGCTTTAGGTTTAATTACTATTCATATTTAGGACCACAGGATGTTTACGAATACATACCCGGTGCTCCTTTAGAAATTGAAAATATAACCGATACAATTGTTTATGGAAACAACGAGCCGATTAAAACTTATACTAATCCCGATTTCAGACTGGCAGCCAAATACATTATTAATCCAAACCTTTCTGTAAAGGCAAGTTTTAGTCAGTTGCATCAATATATTTTTATGCTCTCAAATACCATTGCCATGTCGCCAACCGATAAATGGAAACTTAGCGATAAGCACATTGAGCCCATGCGCGGACAGCAGTATTCTGTTGGTATTTTTACTAATTTATTTAAAGGAAAACTCGAATTTTCGGCTGAAGCCTATTATAAAAAAGTAAAAAATCTGGTGGAGTATAAAGATGGTGCCAACCTGATTGTATCGGAAGTTGTAGAAACAGAAGTGCTTCAGGGTGACCTGGATGCTTATGGGTTGGAACTAATGATTAAGAAACCTTATGGCCGTTTAAATGGTTGGCTGAATTATACTTATTCTTCTTCAACGGTTTTAGTAAAAGGAAATGATGATTTAACAAGCATAAATTTTGGAAATCCATATCCTGCAAATTATGATAAGCCACATGCTATTAATCTAGTTTTAAACTATAGGCTATCGCGCCGATTGAGTTTTTCCTCCAATGTGGTTTATTCAACAGGAAGACCAATTACTTACCCTACTTCAATATTTTATCAAGACGGAGTTCCCATTACTTATTACTCAGGCCGCAACGAATACCGCTTACCCGATTATTTCCGCATTGACCTGGCAGTTAATCTTGAAGGAAATTTAAAAAAGAATAAACTTATTCATGGTTCCTGGAGTTTTTCGGTTTATAATGTAACAGGACGTAAAAATGCATATTCAGTATATTTCAAATCAGAAGAAGGAAAAATTAAGGGTTATAAACTTTCAATTTTTGGTGCTCCCATTGTTTCACTTTCTTATAATTTCAAGTTAGGGAACTATGATAATTAGAAAATGGATATTACTATTGCTGGTGCTACAATTTTTGTGGCTTACTTCCTGTGTGGAAGAATATTGGCCAGAAGTGGATAAATACGAAAACCTGCTTGTTGTTGATGGTGGAATTACTAACAGACCCGGGTCATATATTATTAAAATTTCAAAATCATCATCCATTGATAGTGCGGTTTATATTCCCTATCAGGGATGTGTTTTGAAAATTATGTCTGACGATGGAGAAGAAGAGGTTTTGACCGAATTAAATCCCGGGGTTTATTATACCCTAATGGGAATTCAGGGTGAACTTGGTAAGAGTTATAAACTAAGCATATCAACACCTGAAGGGAATGAATACGAATCATCTTACGAATTACTAAAAAACCCGGTTGAAATAGACAGTGTTTATGCTGAAGTAGAGTATCACGATAATGGCGAATTCAACCATCCTCTTGCAGGTTATCAGTTTTATATTGACACTAAAATGTCGGAATCTGATACCAACTATTACCTATGGCAAATGCAAGCCACTTATCACTATCAATCCGACTATTATATTCATTGGTATTATACCAACAGACTTTATGATTTCCACCCCAAAGATTCACTTTATAATTGCTGGAGGACTTCAGGTATAAAGGATATTTATACTTATAATTCTTCCTTAATTGACAATAATAAACTCGAACATTTTCCGCTACACTATGTTAATACTCAGGATAGAAAACTGACCATAAAATATAGTTTGTTGGTTAACCAGTACACAATTAGCAAAAACGCCTACAAATTTTGGAATGCCATTGAAGAGCAGAATTCTGAACAAGGAGCCCTCTATTCTCATCAGCCCTATCAGATAAAGGGGAATCTTAAAAATATAAACGATGAAGAAGAGCCGGTTTTAGGGTTCTTTCTTGTTGCAGCAGTTGATAGTAAACGGATTTTTGTTGAGAGAATTGAAGCACCTTTTTATTATTCCTACTGTACTTTTAATGATGGCTGGGCAAAGGCTTATGGCGATCTGGGGCTTGGTGGACCATTCGATTCCCCACAATATGTAGTGTATGTTGAGGGGAGAAGAGGAGTCGCCCACGAAGGTTGTGTCGACTGCCGGTTTTATGGAGGAACTACTGTTAAACCATATTTTTGGGAGGATTAATTTATGAGACAAAGAATTTTTAAATATCAGTTTGTTCTACTGCTTCTAACTTTGTTTTGTGTTCAAGAGGCTGGTATTGCACAAAATATAATTAATGAGAAAGTTGAATTGACTACCGATAGGGATCTTTATTTATCGGGCGAAAAAATATTATTCTCTGCAAAAGTATTTATGGATAATGGAAGTACAGAAACCACTTTAAGCAAGATTATTTACTTAGAACTTTTTAAAGACGACAAAGCTTTTGTGCAGGCAAAATTCAAACTGGAAAATGGTTTTGCCGGTGGTAGTATCCAATTGCCAAATGAAATACTATCAGGAAACTACTATCTGCGTGCCTATACCATGTTGATGTTAAATGGCGAACCAGAGAATTTTTATAATACCTTGATTAAGGTTGTTAACCCCGAAAGAAAACTTCATGAGCCATCTGCTGTACACCATAAAATTATTGAGATTATACCTGAAGGAGGGAGTTTTATTGCAGGTATTGAAAACAGGGCCTGCGTTCGTTTTAACAATAATTCACAACGCACAATTGAAAATGCAATAGTTGTAAATAGCAGAAATGATACTTTATCAAATGTAGTGATATTTGAAAGTGGCCTTGGAGAGTTTACGATTATCCCGGAAGCAAATGAAGATGCCTGGATGAAGATTAAACTTAACTCCGGCGATTCAGCATTTGTAAAACTTGGCAGGGTAGATAACTCTGGCTTAGTGCTAAACATTAGCCAGGAAAACCAAATAGCAAAAATATTTTCGAAAGGAGATTCACGTGGATTCAATTTAAATATAAGTTTGTTTAACCCTGATTTTGAGGAAATATTTACCAAAGAAATAGTTCTCAGCGATAGTGTGCTGGAAGTTAGTTTGGCTAAGTTTAATTTTGAGCAAGGCGTAAATTATCTGGTTTTAAAAGATCAGTTTGAAAAAGTAATAAAAGTGCATCCATTTTTTATCATGCACGAAGGTGATAAAAGTTTTAACTTTGAACTTGCTTCATCTTATGGAAAAAGGAATAAAGCAGAAATAGAAATCTCCGGCCTTGATGCCGATGATTTGATTGTGCTCTCGGTTACCAAGGCGGGATTAAATTCTCAAAGGATAAACAATCTAAATCCAGAATTTATTTACAACCCACTTCTGTTAAATAATAATTTACCAAAAGTTAATTATCCCCTTGATGAGGAAATCAACCGGCAAATTCAATTGAGTTTTATATTAAATCAAAACCTGTTTAACTCAGTTAACTTTAAGGAGAAGTTTTCAAATACGAATAGCCCCAGAATTCGTCTTCCCGAAATAAGGGATTTGAGCATTAGCGGAATAATTAAAAATAAGAGTAATGGAGAGCCCATGGAAGGAATAAGGATTTTTGCTTCTGTTTTGGGACAACAGCCTCAACTGCACACTTATCTGAGTGATGAAAATGGTAATTTTGTTTTTTCGTTAAACCAATTAGAAGGGATAAAAGACGTTGGTCTGACGATTAATAACAGCGATAGTTTAAATGTTGAAATTGTGGTGTATAGTGATTTTTCCCAGCGTTTCCCTGCTTTCAGGGATTTCCCTCTTCAAATTGACAGTTCACAAAAAACGATTCTTGAAGCGGCATATCGCAACCAACAAATTGATTATAAATTTAAGGAGATAGTTTTAAGTCGTGAACAGAATTTTGACACACTACCTTACCCTTTTCAAGACATACAAGTTTCAATAGTTCTGGCCGATTTTATTGAGTTGCCAACTATGCATGAGGTGTTTGATGAAATTGTTACTTACGTAAATGTGCGTAAGCGTGGCGGCCAGTATTATCTCAATGTACTTAATTCTACAACCGAAACTCTTTACAATCAGCCTCTTATCCTTATCGATAATTTACCAGTATTTAATATCGATAAAGTGATGAAAATAAAGCCATCGTTGGTTGAGAAAATAGATGTGATTACGAAACCCTACAGTTTAGGTGAAATGGGCTTTAAAGGAATAGTAATGATTACTACAAAAACCGATGATTTTGGAGGGCTAAACCTACCCGAAGAAACAGTTTTTTTAAAGTATACTACTTCATCACTTTTATCGAAACAGTTGTTTCCGGAGTTTACTACTGATAATACCTTTTCGTCTTCCCAACCATATTTTTCAAATACAATTTTTTGGGATTCAGAATTCATTACTAATGAAAATGGAGTAAAAAAGGTGTTTTTCACCAGCGATGAAAGAGGGATGTTTGAGGTGGTTGTAAAAGTGATAAAATCGGGAGGGCTTGTCCAGCAGGCTGAGTTGTTGTTTAATGTGGAATAATTAAATATTCATAAAATAGC
>JAOZNY010000309.1 GCA_029933565.1 Bacteroidales bacterium | reverse complement strand
TTTAAAAGTGGGGTAACCCGAAGTTTAGGAAGTGTTGACAAGGGCACTTCCCAATCCGACTGGCTTGCTGTTGAAAAATTAAGAGGTATTTCAGTACGGTCTTCATCTGCTAGTTTTGAGTGGAAAAATATCAGCATCAATTTAATAGACACTCCCGGCCATGTTGATTTTTCATCTGAAGTAGAACGCTCATTGAGGGCGATGGACTGTGCCATACTTGTAATTTCTGCCGTAGAAGGTGTTCAGGCGCATACCGAAACTCTTTGGCATGCTTTAAGAAGATTAGATATTCCCACAATTTTATTTATTAATAAAGTGGATCGCGCCGGAGCGGATACAGAAACTGTTGTAGGTGAAATAAGAAAAGAACTCACAAATGAAATCGCAATTATGCAAATTGTGAAAAATGAAGGAAATAATAATGTTGATATTTGTAATCAAAGCTCTGAGACGAGTTTAACTGACACATTTATTGAAGATATAATTAACAATGATGAGTTGTTGATGGACAGATATTTAAATAATGAAATACTTAATAATACTGATATTAAGTCTTCCTTAAAGAAACAAATTTATAATAAAGGTATTTTTCCTATTTTCTTTGGATCAGCAAAATTTGATATTGGAATTACTGAACTAATGGATGCAATTGCAGATTATATGCCTATAGCCAAAGGCGATCCATTAAAACCGCTTTCGGGAGTAGTATATAAAATAGAGCATGACAAAAAAATTGGTCGTATTGCCAGTGTTCGTTTGTTTAACGGCTCAATTAAAAACCGCGATACTTTGTTCAATGCTACACAAAATAAGGAAGAAAAAATAAGTCAGATAAGGAAGTTGCAAGGACAAAAGTCGGAGGATATTGGTGAATTATTTGCAGGAGATACAGCAGCAGTTTGTGGACTTAGTACTATAAAAGCAGGTGACATAATTGGCTCAATGGATGACATTAACGAAAGAGTGAGTTTAAATACTCCTTTGCTCACCGTTAAACTATCTCCGGAAAACGATAAGGACTTTTCAAGTCTTGCAAGAGCAATGAACATTCTCACAGACGAAGACCCTGAGATTGATCTGCTATGGCTTAAAGAAGAGCAAGAACTTCACATTAAAGTAATGGGGCTTATTCAACTTGAAATTCTTGAAACTACTTTATTTGATAGATATGATTTGAAAGTTAAGTTTGGGAATCCAACTGTTATTTACAAAGAAACACCCATTGCTGAAGGCTACGGTTATGAAGAATACACTATGCCAAAACCTTGCTGGGCAGTTGTTAAATTTAAAATTGAACCGAGCGAAAACGGAAGTGGAATAGTTTACAAATCAGAAGTTGGGGTAAACGATATTGCTATCAGATACCAGCAAGAAGTGGAACGAACTATCCCTCTGGCATTAAAACAGGGAATGCACGGTTGGGAGGTAACCGATTTAAAGATTACCCTAATAAGTGGTGAAGATCATAATATCCATTCGCGAGCAGGTGACTTTGCTGTGGCAACTCCTATGGCAATAATGAATGGATTAAAGGATATTGGAACTAATTTACTCGAACCAATGCTCGACTTCACCATAAAAGCACCTGAAAATACCTTAGGAAAAATTGCAAGCAGCCTGACAGTACTGAGGGCGGAATTTGAAAATCCACAAATTACCGAAGGCAAATTCATCCTTTCCGGTAAAATCCCTTTGGCATCTTCGCTAGACTATTCACCCAGACTAAGTTCAATTACCGGAGGAAAAGTAAAATTCTCAACTAAATTCTCAGGCTATCGTAAATGCCCACTTGAACTTGGAGAGACAACAGATTTCAGAGGCATAAGCCCACTCGATAGAGCAAAGTATATTTTGAAAGCAAGAAAGGCAATTCAGTAGATTATTCGCAGTACTGATTCCTTAGTTTTTCAATTCCTACATTGAGCGTATTATCGTATTTCAAACTTTATTTATTGTTTATCGATATTTATTACTTGACTTTCAATACTTATTGTTGTATGTTTGCAAAGAATTCAAAACATAAAATTATGCAAACTCTTAAAAAACCCCTTAGCATTAAAGTAATCTACTGGATTACTAATATTACATTTTGGCTTTATGCTGCTGCAACTGTATTAGCATTGGCTCTGGTTGTAGTATTATTATTTGGCATCCTCGAAGATCTTCAACTTCACGTTGGAATACCAGTAGCTTTTAACGTTGTGGAACAAGGAACTCTTGATCTCAACCTGAGCAGTAAGTATATAAATATTGAAATGGTTGAAATGTACGGCAAAATCCATTTTATTGATACACCAGTGGCTGTAGGCAGAGTTTACAGTATTTTTATCTTTACTATTGTCACCTTATTCTTTTACATATTTTATACTTTCCGACAGTTTATTAATAATGTTTACAATGGAAAATATTTCGATTTTGATAATATTGCTCTTCTTAAAAGGATATCCTATGCAATAGTAGCCACTTGGATTTTTACAGCCTTCAATGCATATTTTCAATATTTCTTTCTTGTAAGCAATATGCAGTTCAGCAGCCTTGAAAGTACAGGGAATGTCCAAACATATCCAGTTATTCTATTAGTAGCATTATTCATTTGGGTTTTGTCGCATATTTTTATGAAAGGCTGTGAGTTGCAAGATGAAAACACATTAACAGTTTAGGATTATGGCTATAATAGTAAATTTAGATGTGATGCTGGCTAAAAGAAAGATGAGTTTGACTGAACTTTCAAATAGCGTTGGAATAACGATGGCAAATCTGTCCATCCTTAAAAAAGAAAAAGCAAAGGCTATTCGTTTCTCAACATTAGATGCAATATGCCAAACCTTAGAATGTCAACCCGGTGATATTCTCGAATTTAAAGCGGAAGTGAGTAAATAACAATTA
>JAOZNY010000308.1 GCA_029933565.1 Bacteroidales bacterium | reverse complement strand
TCGGTTGGCCTTAGCGAAATATCTGCCATGCCTAATCCTTTTAACAATAAAACAATTATTAAATGGACCTTAAATTATACAGGCGTGGTTCGATTGTTAATCTATGATTGTTTTGGAAGTGAAATTATTTCGCGTAAATTATCTTGCGAAAAAGGGATCAATCAATTTGTTTGGGATGGTGAAGGAATTAATTCTGGAGTTTATATTTTCAATATTTCAACCGGCAATAATTCTTCAAGTATTAAACTTATTAAAAGATAATACCAAACTCAAAACCTCTAATGATTAAACGGCCTTTCCAGTTCTTTGTCAATAAGTGCCGATATTTTTTTTAATTCATGAAACTCCATTTGTAAAAGTGATATTTCTGCGTCTTCGGTTGATTGCTTCATGTCTTCGGTAATCTTCCTTAATTTACGTGCAACATGCTTGGATTTTACAGCCAATATTGTTGACATAACAAAATGTGCCAGTATATCTTTTCCACTCTTAACATAAATTTTATTTTTCTCCCAGTTTTCGCTTAGTTCGTATTGTTCGGTAACAAGATTAATGGCAACTGTAGAAATATTTTGGTCAGGGTGGTGTATAAAAATGTTTTTACCAATAGTGCCCCCCTCTTCCATTATTTGTCGCATTTCGTTTAACATAATATTATAAATATCGTTGTTAAACTTAATTTCATCTCTGTCGAGTTCATCAATTATAAATGCAGTAACATTATAAACTTCCTCTTCTATCTCTTCCTCATTATCCTTATCTTCTTCGTCTTTGCCGTCATCAATTTTCAAATTAAAAGACTCGCTTCCAAAAAGAAGCAATAGGCGCATCAGGTCGTCCTCAAGTGGTTGCATTTCTAAAGGATCGAAACGGAATTGCTCCTTGGTAGGTGCTTTTTTCTCATCGGCTCTGGTATCTGGCAAATCAAAACCACGGTTTTCTTTTCTGTATTGCTGCCTGATGATTTTGTTAAGTTCGTTCATGAGCGTTTGCTCCGGAACATCCATCAGCCTGCTGCATTCCTGAATATAAACTGTGCGCCCAATACCATCGGGAATATGTGAGATGGTTTGAATAATCTCTTTTATCAGGTTTGCCTTGGCATTGGGATCGCCCTTAGTTTCGCCCAGCAACAGACTGGTTTTGAAACTGATAAAATCCTTGGCCTGTGTTGTTATAAAATCCTCAATCTCACTTGTGCGGTGGCTGCGTGCAAACGAATCGGGGTCTTCACCTTCCGGGAAAAGCACAATTTTTACACTCATACCCTGAGCAAGAATAAGGTCGATGCCACGGAAGGAAGCTTTTATTCCGGCAGGGTCGCCATCATAAAGGATTGTAATATTTGGGGTGTAGCGCTTTATAAGTTTTATCTGGTCGACCGTAAGTGAGGTTCCTGATGAGGAGACTACATTTTCAATACCATTTTGATGTAGCGAAATAACGTCGGTATAGCCTTCTACTAAATAACAATTGTCTTGTTTTACTATTGCTGTTCGTGCAAAGTAAATCCCATAAAGAACTTTACTTTTATAGTAGATTTCCGATTCGGGAGAGTTAAGATATTTAGCAGTTTTTTTCGACGAAGAAAGTGTGCGACCACCAAAACCAATTACCTTACCGGTCATATTGTGGATGGGGAACATTACTCTTCCTTTAAATCTGTCGATTAGTCCGCCTGATTCTTTTTTAATGCCGAGTCCGGTTTTTAAAAGAATTTCTTTTTTATACCCATTTTTTTCGGCATGGTCCGAATAATTGCTCCAGTCGTCGATTGCATAGCCCAGTTCAAACTTTTTTATTGTCGATTCAATAAAGCCTCGTTCTTTTAGATAACTCAGACCAATGGTTTTGCCTTGCTGATTTTCAAAAAGATTTTCGTTAAAATATCTTGCAACAAAACTATTGAGGGCAAACATACTGTCGCGTTCATCAAATTCTTGCTGTTTTTCAGGTGTAAGAACTTCTTCCTCAATTTCGATATTGTACCTTTTGGCCATCCATCTGAGTGCCTCCGGATAGGAGTAATGCTCATGCTCCATTATAAAGTTCACAGCATTTCCGGCTTTACCGCAACCAAAGCATTTGTAAATACCCTTAGAGGGAGAAACCGAGAATGAAGGTGTTTTTTCGTTGTGGAAAGGACAAAGTCCAAGGTAGTTGGCACCACGTTTTTTTAAGGTAACAAAGTCACCAATAACATCCTCAACTCTGGCGGTTTCAAAAATGGTTTGTATGGTTTCTGGCTTAATCAATTTTCCTAAAAAATGGGTTTGCTAAGGTAAAGTTTTTTTTATCCAAAAAATGGATACTATTTTGGATGTTCAAAAAAGAAAGAATATTGAATACCGAATAATCAATATCCAATATCCAAATGGTTCCAAGCAAAAAAATTCAAGATTGGATATTCAACATTCAATATTGGATATTCAGATAAGAATTTGGAATAATGAATATCGAACCTCCTTATTTCTTTTTTAATTTATTTCGTTTTGCTGTTTTAATGCTTGAAGCGAAAATGGCAATTAATTCATCATTTTCCCTAAAACTACTTTCATATTTACTAAAATTAGTGAGCAAAGGTTTTCGTTTAATGATTTTGAAACAAACAAAAGTTTCTCTTAACTCTTTTAGGATGATTTTCATTTTGTGAATAAAATCATTAGGGGATTCTGCAGCCATAACCTCACCATAATTTAATGCTGGAGAAGTACCAGATCTAATCATTTGTCCTGCAATATACTTTCCTAGTCTAGTGTCAGGTAGTTCTTCAACAATTGTATCAACTCTAATGACAAATTCAATCAGCCTGTCTTCTAAGTCAAATTTTTGTGATTTAGTCATAATCATATAGTTTAAGTGCTTGATAAAAATAGTCAAAAAAATATCATTAAATATTTAATATTC
>JAOZNY010000307.1:1832-2912 GCA_029933565.1 Bacteroidales bacterium | reverse complement strand
CACTGCAACACCTGCAATTGTAAATGCCATTGGGAAGTTGCCAATGTCACCCATTTTTCCGCCAAGTATCGGTCCTAAAATCCCACCAACACCATAGGCTAAAAATACAAATGGATAATTCATACCTACACTTTTAACACCAAAAGTATCAGCAGTTATAGTAGGGAATAATGCAAAGTTTCCACCAAAGTTAAAACCAATAAGGGTTGCACCTAAATAGAGTAAGTATTCGTTACCAGCCATAAATGTAAACAGTATTACTAGAATTCCTTGAGTGGCTGTCATGATTACAATCGAATTCTTTCTACCAAGTTTATCACTAAGAGTTCCCCAAACAATTCTTCCAATTCCATTTGCCAGGCTAAAGAAAACAGCCATAGCCGTACCAGCAATTGCACTAGCCTCGCCAGCAGAAAGACCATTTGCCTGAAGTGCTTCCATTGGATACAACTTCATTAGTCCAATTGACATAAGTCCTGCACCTGCACTAAAAACAAACGTTAGAAATATTAAGTAGAACTGAGGCTTGCTTAGCATTTCGTTACTGCTAAATTCTTTGTCATTATCTGTAGTTGTGGCTCCTGCTTTTGCTTCTTCAAAGCCTTCAGGTTTCCATCCGGCAGGAGGAAACTTCATCCAAAAACCACCAATAATAACCATAATGGCGAAGATAATTCCGTAAGTAATAAAAGTTGAGGACAGTCCAATATTTTCGATTAGATGACCCCATGAACCTGCTAGTTTTACCCAAAGCATTGCTCCAAAACCAAATCCGGCAACAGCCAGTCCGGTAATCATTCCCTTTTTGTCGGGAAACCATCTCATTCCTACAGCAATAGGAACTACGTAAGCAAGTCCAATTCCGGCACCACCAATAAGTCCAATTAATATTACAAGCATCCAGAAATCAGTTCCTCCAAATAATCCGGCCATTAAATAACCTAATCCAAGTACAAGACCTCCAATAATAGTTAGTTTTTGTGGTCCCCATGTAGGCATCTTTTTCCCGGCCATTACCATAAATAATGCGAAAGAAACAAGTCCAACAGCAAATACCCATTGTGTGTCCGACTTTGTCCA
>JAOZNY010000307.1:0-1732 GCA_029933565.1 Bacteroidales bacterium | reverse complement strand
GCACCATCAATAATATCTTCAACTACACCTGGGTCAAGCAAAGTTGAAGTATCACCAAGATTAGTAGCATCGCCTTCGCCAATTTTACGAAGAATACGGCGCATGATTTTACCAGAACGTGTTTTTGGTAATCCGCTTACTATTTGAATCATATCAGGTTTAGCAATAGGCCCAATATATTTAGTTACGGTTGCCCTGATTTCAGCCTCAATTGTTTCCAGTTCCTTATCTGATAATTCCTCACAAATTACATAAGCATAAATACCTGCTCCTTTAATTTCGTGTGGATATCCAACTACTGCTGATTCGTTTACTTTTGGATGCTGATTAATGGCATCTTCAACTTCAGCAGTACCAATACGGTGACCTGAAACATTGATAACATCATCAATACGTCCAATAATTCTGTAATAACCTTCTTCGTCGCGTTTAGCTCCATCACCAGTTAGGTAAAGGCCTTTAAATGCTGAGAAGTAAGTTTCGAAACAACGTTCGTGAGCACCATAAAGTGTGCGTAACATCCCAGGCCATGGGAATTTAATACACAAAATACCTTCTACGCTATTTCCGTGCAACTCATTTCCCTCTGGGTCAACCAAAATTGGCTGAATACCTGGCATAGGAAGTGTTGCAAGTGAAGGTTTGGTAGGTGTAATTCCTGCCAGAGGAGTAATCATTATTCCACCGGTTTCGGTCTGCCACCATGTATCAACAATCGGACAGCGTCCTTTTCCTACAAGATCGTGATACCAGCGCCATGCTTCTTCGTTAATTGGTTCTCCCACCGTTCCAAGAACTTTCAATGAACTCAGATCGTGTTTAAGAACCCACTCATCGCCTTGTGCAACAAGTGCACGGATGGCGGTAGGAGCAGTATAAAACTGGTTAACCTGATATTTGTCAACAACTTCCCAGAAACGCCCTGCATCTGGCCAAGTAGGAACACCTTCGAACATAACTGAAGTTGCCCCTGACAATAATGGACCATAAACAATGTATGAGTGTCCGGTTACCCAACCAATATCGGCAGTACACCACCAAACATCGCCATCGCTGTACTGGAATACATTTTTAAATGTGTATTCGGCGTAAATCATATATCCACCAATTGTGTGAAGTACACCTTTTGGTTTCCCGGTTGAACCGGAAGTGTAAAGAACAAAGAGAGTATCTTCAGAATCCATTACTTCGGCAGTATTTTCACAGTCAACACCTTCAATCAAGTCGTGCCACCAAATGTCGCGTCCGTCCTTCATTGTAACTTCTTCGCCAGTACGCTTTAATATAATTGAATGCTCAATTGACGGGCAATTTTCAATTGCTTCATCAGTAATTTTCTTTAAAGGAATAGTTTTTGTTCCGCGGTAACCACCATCGGAAGTGATAACTACATTACAAGTAGCATCGTTAATTCTGTCGGCAAGTGCTGTTGCAGAGAAGCCAGCAAAAACAATTGAATGGATTGCACCAATTCGAGCACATGCAAGCATAGAAATAACAAGTTCGGGAACCATTGGAAGGTAAAGTGCAACACGGTCACCTTTTTTTACACCAATTTTTAAGAGTGCATTGGCGAACTGTTTTACTTTGTCGAATAATTCACCATATGTTAGGCGTATTTCTTTTTCTTTTGGATCGTTTGGCTCCCAAATAATTGCTGTTTGGTCTTTGCGCTCGTGCATATTGCGCTCAAACATATTTTCGGTAATATTAAGTTTACCGTTTACAAACC
>JAOZNY010000306.1 GCA_029933565.1 Bacteroidales bacterium | reverse complement strand
CCAAGGAGTTTTAGCGAAAATTAACGAAATCCTTAAGTATTATTTTACTTAACAATAAATGATTGTTTTGCAATAGTTGTACTACCAGAGTTAATAACGGCAAAGTAGGTTCCACTATTAAAAGCAGATACATCTAAACTATAAGTTTTTTGTTTACTTGAAGCCTCCTTAATCAATCTTCCAGTCACATCAAATATCTGAATATCAAATGAATTGTATAAATTACTGTTGATTTGAATATTAACTATATCTGTTGCAGGATTAGGGAATAGTTTAATTTCTGAAACTAACTCACTCTCATTAAGTCCTGTATAAATATCCAAATTATATTCGCAGGTAAATAGTCCACGACCGTGAGTAGCTGCCAAAACTGTGTTGTCGGCATGCCTTAACTGTAGCATATCAACTCTTACGTTTGCTAAGCCATCTACAGCAGGAGCCCATTCGGTTTCTTCTTCACCAAGAGTATTGGTTGCCCAAACACCTGTTTCAGTTGCCAGCAAAGCCTGGCCGCTATTTTGCGGATGGTAAATTGCCCAGCGTATTGGCATGTCTGGCAGGTTGTTTTCTTTTTCCTGCCAGTTTTGGCCGCCATCAAAAGTCTGCCAAACCGAAGAAACCCCGTAATTAGAGAAGGTTACAAGTAGAGTATCTTCACCACCACCCACAGCCACACACGAAATACTTGCAGCCGGAAAATCGGGGCTTCCAATTTCTGTTGTACTTGGGGTTGCTTGCATATTTTCTATTTTATAAAGTTTCCCGCTTGTTGTTCCAACAAATATAGTTGAGGTTCCCTGAGGCGAATACCGTGAGTATTTTACATGCGAAAAAGGAGCAGAACCTGAAGTTCCAATATTAACCAATTGGTCATTCATAGTGAAAGGTACACCGGTAACACGAAGTATTTTGTTGGCATTTCCACCAGTAAATCCAACACCGTTGGCATAGATGGTGTTTCGTTTGAAATCATAATCGGCCGGACTTATAAAAGTACCTGTGGATGCCTCTGTTTGTCCATATAAAGTTGCATTGTAGAATGAATAGTACCTATTGTAATAAACCGAAGTAACAAACACATCAGGATCGTTTTCATCCCAAAAACAAAAAGCACCATCACCACCGCTTATCATATCATTTATTTCGAGCGGACTGCCTTCGTAAAAGAGTGATCCATTGTCTTGTAATCCTCCAATATAACTATCTGCTCCCGGCGTAGGATCGATGGCACAACTATAAAATTGTAAGGTATTGTATCCATTATTCCTCTCCATAAAATCTGGATAAGTGAGCATTGTAGTATTTGAATAAAACACTCCTCCATCGCAACTAAATACAGCTTTATCTTCTGCATTCGGCATAAACTGAATATTGTGTTGGTCGGCATGAACATAGGCATCACCACCACCATCATACATCAGACTCCAATCGGAAACACGTTTCCATGTCCCACCTGAATTTGCCGTTTTCCAAAGGTCGAGGCCTCCGGTAAAAATTTCGTTCTCATCGTTGGGGTCAACCCGAAGTGTAAAAGCATGCCATGCCAGAGTTGCCCATTCATCATGATATGGATGGTTAATTGGTGCCCAGTTTTCGCCCCCATCACCTGTCATAGCCATGTAACGGCCACGGTAATAAGTAAAACCGTTGTTGTAACCAGCTGCAAATTGTGCATAAACTTTATTAGGATTTGAAGGTGCTGCTGCAACTATTGTTCTTGCCGGAATTTTGTAGGTAGTTTCATTTCCAATTTTTGTATTGTAATAATCGTAAACAGTCCAACTGCCTTCAAGGCCGGTATCAGAATAAAGCACACAAGCACCACCATTTTTGTTAAGATTTTCCATAGTTCCCACAAAAATTCTTCCGTTTGCGGATATCTCTATATCAGATGGAGCATAAGGTTTATCATCAAATATACCTGCAATTATTGGTAAAACCTGAGACCAACTGTCTCCTCCATCATCGGAGCGGTAAAGCCCGTCAGAAGGTTGACTTTCGTGATCTTCACCCATATAAGTGCCAGAAACAACTCCGGCATAAATTACACTTACTCCTTCTTCATCTCTTACCACAATATCGGTTACATAGGCAAAGTCTTCTGTGGATGGCATTAAATTCCAGGTTTGGCCTCCATCAGTAGTTTTGTAAATTCCGGCACCTAAGCCCGACGATTTACGGTAAATAATTCTGGCTGTTTGTGCTTCTCCGGTTCCAACGTACATTGTTTCTGTTTCGTTTGGATCGAAGGTCATGCAACTTACGGCCAGGTTTGGCCAAAAATCATCAACTGTCTGCCATTGGGCAGAACTGCTGGCAATATTGTCGATATACCACAATCCGCCGGTTACTCCACCAGCCCAAACTTTTGTATTGTTTTCATCGTTGGGGTCAAACATCAGGGCACGGGTACGACCACCCATATTTGCGCCTGTACCTTCCCATTCAATCAAAGGGTCGTAATCGCGAGTAATATTTTGTTCCGCCATCATGTGGCGTGTTTGTTTGTAGGCTGTTAGCAGTCTCTTCTCAGGAACGTAACCCAGATTTGGATCAACAGTTGAAACAAATTCCTGAAAAGCAGCCATGTCGGGTTGGTCGACGGCTTTATGCTCAGCATCGACTTTGCTTTGCATTTGGTTTATTTGTTGTGCCCCTTTTAAAATAAATGCTTCGTGTTTTTCTCTTTTGTTTTCCTTTTGTGTAGGGAAGAAAACAAATGCCAGTACAGTAGTAATAATAACGACTGTGGTCAAAAATAGATTTCGCTTCATAAATTTAGTTTTACGATTATAGGTGCATGCTCAATTTAAACCTGCTAATTTATGACAATTACCTAATTAGATTAGTTGTCAGAATAAATAGTATTGGATGATGATTTTCATACAAGGAAGTCGCAGACTTCAATTTAT
>JAOZNY010000087.1:9600-11200 GCA_029933565.1 Bacteroidales bacterium | reverse complement strand
CCGAATTAATGGTTTTGCCGTTATCGTATTGTAACAGAGTAATTTTTACGTTAATAGAGTATCCGGGATTTATGGAATAACAAAACAATGCGGATTGTATTGAGTATAAACATGAAACGTTTTTTGGCATTATATTTTCTTTCAAACGATATTGCCAACAATGCTTGAAATCTAATTTAAGGTAAATGAAATTAAGTTTTACAACCTTATTATTGATTTTGTTTACCATTGTGCTTACAGCACAGGATGAGGTAAAACAATCTTTTCTTAACAAAACTACCCAGGGAAGCATTTCAATAGAATTTCCTGCTGCTGTTTCATTTTCATTTGCAGACAAGATCAACAAAAACTTCACTTTAGGCGCAAGGGTTCAAATTGGGTTTGGCATGCGCTATATGCTAACAGACCCATCATTTTATTATGATTGTGGCCAATGCGAAGAACCAGTCTGGCAAAAAGTACGGGCAATTACCAACGGTTTTTTTGATATAGCAAAATTGCAGTTGTTTTATCGGGCTGCCATTTCAAAGCATTTTTATTTTGATGTTGGGCCTTATGGCTCAGTTGGGATAATGGGGTTTGATTGGTGGGGTGGTGGTTATTCACTTGGGTTTGAAGCATCTGCTTATTATACGGTTGGGAAGTTACATTTGGGGTTCAGGATGCAAGCCGGCTGGCAATTTATTTCATCAAGTAGGGTTGATAACAACAATTATTTCGCAGTGTTTGTTACTCCTTTCGTAATTGGTTTCAATTTTTAATAAAAGAGGGTTCACAAGGCTCAAGAAAACGGTTCAAGCATCTACGTTTAAACTTATTCAACAACCCTAATAATTTTACTTTCCCCAACCCCAATATCAAACCAAAAAATCAAATCCTCACCAACAGTTTTTTGTTGAGGTTTAAGCCGGTTAACCAAAACTTGTGTTGCTTTGGTGGCAAACGAAAGCCCTTGAATTAGTTTGTCTGAATTGTTGGTGATCTTTATTCTGCCATCAACAAGAATTTCATAATTTACACTTTCTGTTGCCAGTCGGTAATCCATAAAATCTTCAATTGTACAAACATTCAATTTTCCTTCATCACGTAAACTTGACATTAATTCTAAGGTTTTGTTGAAACCCGGCTGTGCAATAATTACAGAGTCAGAATTATAAGTCCAGAAACCTTTTTTTGGGTCAACCCAGGGCGGGTAACAGTGGTTTATTTCCACCGACCAGTTATCGATAAAATCATCAAATTTTGAGGCATTGAATAAATAATTCCACATGCCGTTATTTTCAACAAATAGGGCACTTGCTGTTGGCCAATGGTAGATATTTGTAGTTTTATTTTTGTGCTGCCAATAATCGGGTTTTGGAATAAAATCGCCCCAGCCTGTATAGGCTTTTTCTATTGAAGAATTAAAACCAAAATCCTTAAAGGAATAGTAATCCTCGTAATATGGATTCCAGAAATATTTAATATTGTGGGCATTCCATTTATCAATTGAGTAAAACTGCGATCCTTTTAAACTTCCATCGCAAACCAAATCTTCACGATTATTTTGTGGCTGGTTATTATAACCATGGTCAATCCAACTTGGTGAATCATACTTGTC
>JAOZNY010000087.1:0-9500 GCA_029933565.1 Bacteroidales bacterium | reverse complement strand
TTCCAGTCGCTACTATCGGAGTTAAGGGGAAAGCGCAAGAAAGGATGATCTTTTTTCCAGTCGAGGTTTATAAAAAGCCTGTTGTTTTCAGTGTCGAACTGCAGTGAAGAAATTCCTGGATTATGATAAAATACCAATGAAGAATCTGCCTCTCCAAATTTTATTCCTTCTTTATCCAGCCAATATTCATTTTGGAAATTATTTGTGTGTGTTTGTCTGTTGAAACGGTAAACTTCAGTTGGGTTTTGTGCAGCCTCAACAATAATGGCTGATCTGAAAACATCCATTTTTTTAGTTGTTTTTTGTTCAATTGTAAATTCAATTTTTGGATTTTGCTTGTTACATACCAAATCTAGTTTTGTTTTGTTGTATTCATTCTTCGCCAAAAGGCTAATCACTGTTTTTTTATTTTTTATTTTTTGCTTTTTCAGTTCAAAATTATTCACGGAAGTTTTTTCCTTATCCTCAATCAAGTATTCCGAAAACAGCAAGATATTATTTGAAATAGTTATTCCGTCTGTAGAAGTAATAATTAGCCTGCCTTCTTCATTAATAAATTTAATGGAATAAAATGGGTTTGTAAACAGATGAGTTCCGAGTTCAGATTTGGTATAATTCTGTTTTGGCAAATTAGGTAAATATGAAACTTTCTTGTTTTCAGTAAAACTAAATTTCAAGTCATCAACACCCACCATTACTTTCTCACCTGCATTCCATAAAAATGCTTTGAGTTTTGCTTTGGCAGTAAGATTTGCAGGAATAAAAACTGAATCGGAGAACTTAAACCATCGATCTTTTTTAATAAGTACTCCCTGCAATGGAATCCCTTCCCAAAAAACTTGTGTCCCCCCATCTTCAATAATAAGAACAAAAAGGGCATTGGCATTTTTGGTTTCACTTTTAATAAGCCCCTCAATTTTTACCACAGTATTTTTTCCTTTTTTCTCGGTGGGGAAATACATTTCCATTCCCAGACCATATGGATTAATTGAATCGGTTTTTGAGAAATGATTTCCTAAAGGAGAAAACTCAGAAGTGATGGTTTGTGTTCCAATCCATATTCCATTGGTGGCAGTATCTTCGAGGGAGTTGGTGTAGGTTTGGGAGTAAACAATATTGTTAAGCAAAAGAACAATAAGTAAAGCCCCTAGTCTCAGCATAATAAAAGAAACTCCAAAAAAACAGTTATTTATTTTTCCTTTGCGCTCTTTGCGAAAAAACTTTGCGCTCTTTGCGTGAAACTCCATTTTCAAAATTAATATTCCCTAACCTCACATTCACCACTTAAAACCTGATAGGCAAATTGGGCAAGGGCCTCAAAATCATTTACCGAAGGATAAAGGGCAATAGGTGCAATAGTGCTAATACTTCTTTTTACATTTTCCAGAAATTCTTCGCTGTCGAAAATAATTCCAGTAAGGATAATTGCATCTACATTTCCTTCAAGTGTAGCAACGTGAGAAGCAATTTCCTTTGAAACCTGATAAGAAAGTGCATAGGAAACCAATTTGGCATTTTCATCGCCAAGGGCAAGCATTTGGTTTATTTGCTCAATATTATCGGTACCAAGATAAGCAGAGTAGCCCCCTTTTTTGGTTATCATTTCTACAATTTCCTGCTCCGAATAATCACCGCTAAAGCATATTCTCACCAACTGACCAACAGGTAATGTACCTGATCGGGTAATTGAAAATGGACCACCGCCATCAAAGGCCTGATTAACATCAATCACCCTGCCTTTTTTATGGGCACCAACCGACACTCCACCAGTTCCAATATGACAAACAATAAGGTTAAGTTCTTCATATTTCTTATTAACCGACTTTGCATATTTATTGGCTACATGTTTATGGTTAAGGGCATGAAAAACTGACTTACGCACAAATTTAGGGTGGCCTGTAAGTCTGGCAACATCCGAAAGTTCATCAACAACAACCGGGTTTGCCATATAGGCTTCCTTACCAATTTGTTGTGCGATATCGTATGCAATCTGTCCTCCCAGGTTAGTGGCATGATGACCCATAAGTCCTTCTTCCAGGTCTTTTATCATTATTGGACTTATGCGGTAAACTCCCTGTGAAACAGGCTTTACCATCCCACTTCTCCCCATTACAATGTCAAACTTATCTAAATGATAATGGTTTTTTTCAAGTTCCTCAATAACTAACTTTTTTCTGAATTCCTTTTGAGCAGTGATATCTGCATATTCTGCAAGTTCCTCTTCAGTATGTCTTATTGTTTTAAGGAAAATTGGCTCAGTATTCAGATAAACAGCTATTCGGGTTTTGTGAGTTTCAGGATAAACTATCAGTATATTTTGTGCTATCATTTTTCTGTGAATTTTGAAAGGTAAAAGTAGGAAAAAAAGTTGAGGGAATGGTTATCGTTGTTGTCTGGTTGTCATTGTTATCATTGTTAAAGTTATTGTCCGAAAAAACCCGACAACTAGACAACTCGATAACCCGACAACTTCCCCTCCCTACATATTCCTCCTATACTGACCTCCAACATTAAACAGGGCTGCAGTGATTTGTCCTATTGAAGCATATTTTGCTGTTTCAATAAGTGTATAAAAAATATTTTCATTATTTGCTGCTGCTTCCTGAAGTTTGCGAAGGCTTTCGTCGGTTTCCTTTTTCCAGGTCTTGTGAAGTTGATCGAGCATGTGAATTTGATATTCTTTTTCAGTTTCAGTTGCTCTGATAACTTCGCCCGGCACTACTGTTTTTGAACCATCTTTGCCAAGGAATGTGTTTACACCAATTATTGGTAATTCACCTGAATGCTTTAGGTTTTCGTAGTAAAGAGATTCTTCTTGAATTTTACTTCTTTGGTACATTGTTTCCATGGCACCAAGCACACCACCACGTTCCGTAATTCTGTCGAATTCCATTAATATTGCTTCTTCAACCAAGTTGGTAAGTTCCTCAATAATAAATGAACCTTGTAATGGATTTTGATTTTTAGCAAGTCCCAGTTCATGGTTAATTATTAATTGGATTGCAATTGCCCGCCTTACCGATTCTTCGGTAGGAGTAGTAATTGCTTCATCGTAGGCATTGGTATGCAACGAATTACAGTTATCGTAAATTGCATAAAGGGCTTGAAGCGCAGTTCTGATATCGTTGAAATCGATTTCCTGAGCATGCAATGACCTACCTGAAGTTTGAATATGATATTTCAGTTTTTGTGATCGTTCGTCGGCACCATATTTCAATTTCATTGCCTTTGCCCAAATTAGCCTTGCCACTCTTCCAATTACTGCGTATTCAGGGTCTTCACCATTGGAGAAAAAGAAGGAGAGGTTGGGTGCATATTTATTAACATCCATACCCCTCGATTTATAATATTCAACGTAAGTAAAACCATTTGAAAGTGTAAAAGCTAATTGGCTGATGGGGTTAGCACCTGCCTCTGCAATGTGGTAACCTGAAATGGAAACACTATAGAAATTCCTCACTTTGTTATCAATGAAATATTCCTGAATATCGCCCATCATTTTTAAGGAGAAATCAGTGGAAAAAATGCATGTGTTCTGCGCCTGATCTTCCTTTAAAATATCAGCCTGAATGGTTCCTCTTACTGTACTTATCGTTTCCTTTTTTATTTTTTCATAAATATCCATTGGGAGTACCATGTCGCCGGTTACACCCAGAAGCATTAATCCAAGCCCATCATTTCCTTCCGGTATTTTGCCTTGGTAATGTGGTCTTTCAGTTCCTTTGCTTGTGTAAACTTCATCAATTATTGCCTGAACTTCTTTTTCAAGCCCATTTTCTCTAATATATTTTTCGCATTGTTGGTCGATGGCAACATTCATAAAATATCCTACCATTGTTGGTGCCGGACCATTTATTGTCATGGAAACCGAGGTTTTTGGACTGGCAAGGTCAAATCCTGAATATAGTTTTTTGGCATCATCTAAACAGGAAATAGAGACTCCTGAGTTACCAATTTTCCCATAAATATCGGGACGGCGGTCTGGGTCTTCCCCATAAAGAGTTACCGAGTCGAAGGCCGTTGAAAGTCTTTTTGCAGGCATTCCTTTTGAAACATAATGAAACCGTCGATTGGTCCTTTCCGGCCCGCCCTCACCGGCAAACATTCTGGTTGGGTCTTCGCCTTCGCGTTTAAATGGAAAAACTCCTGCAGCAAAAGGGAATTCACCGGGAACGTTTTCTTTTAGAATCCATTTTAAAATATCTCCCCAACTTTTGTAAGCAGGAAGGCTAACCTTTGGAATTTTTGTATGCGCAAGTGATTCGGTAGTTGTTGCAATTTTTAGTTCCTTATCCCTTATTTTGAAGGTGAAATATTCATCTTCATATTTTTTCTTTTTTTCATCCCATTGCTCAAGTATGTGAAGATTGTTTGGGTCAAGATTTCTTACTAGTTCATCATAAATCTCCTTCAAGGAATTAGAGTCTTCCTCTTTGCCTTTTTCTGAAAGCATTTCCATGGAGCCAGCAAGATTATGCAATTTTTCGGCTATATTACTTTGGTTTTCAGCCCATTGATTGTACTTTCTAACAGTTTCGGAAATTTCCGAAAGATAACGTACCCTATCGGGTGGAATTATAAAAATCTTATCATGATTACCTTCTTCATTTTTGCTTTTTGAATCAAACTCGACTCCCGTTTTTTCTTTAATTATTTCAAGAAGTTTTTGATAATAATTATTTACTCCCGGATCGTTGAATTGCGAGGCAACAGTACCAAAAACAGGCATTTCATCAACTTCCTGTTCAAACAGCATATTATTGCGCTGATATTGTTTCTTAACATCTCGTAAAGCATCTTGAGCACCACGTTTGTCAAATTTATTTAAGGCAATTAAATCGGCAAAGTCGAGCATATCGATTTTCTCCAACTGAGTAGCAGCACCGTATTCGGGTGTCATTACGTAAAGTGAAACATCGCTGTGATCAACTATTGAAGTATCAGACTGGCCTATTCCGGAAGTCTCAAGAATTATCAGGTCGAAACCTGCTGCCTGCACAATAATTTCAGCATCTTTAATATATTTTGAAATCGAGAGGTTCGACTGCCGTGTTGCTAGCGAACGCATAAAAACTCTTGGGTTATCGATGGCATTCATTCTTATTCTATCACCAAGCAACGCGCCCCCAGACCTGCGTTTTGATGGGTCAACAGAAATAATAGCAATTGTCTTATCTTCAAAGTCATACAGAAAACGTCTTACAATTTCATCAACTAAAGACGATTTTCCAGATCCACCTGTTCCTGTTATTCCAAGTACGGGTGACTTTTTCTTACTTGCTATTTTATCCAGATCTTTAATTATGGCAGTTACTTTTTCAGGATTATTTTCTGCTGCAGAAATTAGCCTCGATATTTTTACATAGTCTTTGTTCTCAATATCTTTAACAGTAATATCGGTTTCTTCTCCCGTGGGGAAATCTGCCTTTTCCATCAAGTCGTTGATCATTCCCTGCAAGCCCATTGTCATTCCATCGTCGGGTGAATAGATACGTGTAATTCCGTAATTGTGCAGTTCTTTCATTTCATCTGGAAGGATAACTCCACCACCACCAGCAAATATTTTTATGTGCCCACAGCCCTTTTCCTTGAGCATGTCGTACATATATTTTAAGAATTCTATGTGCCCACCCTGATAGGATGTAAGTGCAATTGCCTGAGCATCTTCCTGTATGGCAGTATTTACAATTTCATGAACCGAACGATTATGACCCAAATGAATTACTTCTGCGCCACCTGACTGGATAATTCGGCGCATTACATTTATGGCTGCATCATGACCATCGAAAAGTGAGGCTGCGGTTACAATGCGAACATGATTTTTTGGCTTATAAACTTTTGGAATTTGCATTTTAATTTTGATTTTTTTAAGAGGTGCAAATATAAGGAATCTGGTTCAATTGCATTTTTTGGGAAACAAAGTGGGTTAATAATTCTTTTAGTTTGGAAAAAATATATTGCTATGTAAAAGATAATACCTAAAAGAATTAAATAACAATTGTTTAGCACAGTTTTAGTATGTAATTTCTGCTTAACGACATTATTTTAAATGCATCTAAAGAGTAATAATAATTGTCATATTTTTGGCAATTCACAATTTGTCATCCGAATAAATATTAGTTTAAGTAATCAAAATCAAAAAAATATGAAGAGTATCTTACTAAAACAGTTGTTTTTAATTCTGTTGGTTACTGGTTTTTCAGTGCTGAATGCACAGGAATCAAAGCCAGTAAAAATTTCAAAAGCAGTATATTTTGATATTTCAAAACCATTAAGGGACATCACCCCAATTCAACCGGGATTGAGGGAAAGGACCTGGAAAAACAAACAAGTCCCAAATAAGTTTGGAATAGAGAATGACTTAAAGAATATGGTGCCATTACCGGGCAAAGACCATGTTTTGCAGGATAATTTGCGTGGCACAACCGAGGGCGGAACTGTTGGGCAAAACTTTGCAGGAATAGGAAACCTCTCTGGCGTTGCACCTCCTGATACTGATGGAGATGTTGGCCCCAACCATTATTTTCAAATGGTAAATATGGCTTTTGCCATTTGGGACAAAGAAGGAACATTATTGTATGGCCCTGCCGACAACATTACCTTATGGGATAATTTCCCGGGCCCTTGGGCAAGTACCAACGATGGTGATCCTGTTGTGTTGTACGATGAAATGGCTGACAGATGGATAGCAACGCAGTTTTCATTACCAAATTATCCTTCAGGTCCATTTTATGAGTTGGTAGCGGTTTCTCAAACTGGTGACCCAACTGGTGCATGGAATAGGTATGCATTTGAGTTTGATGCAATGCCTGACTATCCAAAATTTGGCGTTTGGACTGATGGATATTATATGACAACACATAAGTTTAATCCTAGTTTTATTGGTGCTGGAATTACAATATTAGATAGGGATGCAATGATTGCTGGTGAGGTAGATGCAGAAATGATAGAGTTTCATGTAGGCTCTGGTTTTTACGGTGTATTGGCTGCTGATTTCGATGGTGAAACGCTTCCTCCAGCAGGTTCTCCAAATTATTTGCTCGATGTTGTAAGTAACAGTTTGCGTATGTGGGAAGTTAGTATTGATTGGGAAATACCTGATAACTCAAGTTTGAATGGCTTAGGTCTTTTACCTACTCAGCCTTTTTCAACTAATGGTATTAGTATTGCTCAGCCTGGTACTTCTAATAAACTCGATGATTTGTCGGGAATGACAATGTATAGATTGCAATACCGAAACTTTGAGGATTACGAAGTTTTATTAACTAATCACACAGTGAATGGTGGTAATGGAAAAGCAGGTGTTAGATGGTACGAACTTAGGAAATACGATTCGGATTGGGAAATTTATCAGCAGGGTACTTTTGCTCCTGATGATGGCGATAACCGCTGGATGGGTAGTATAGCAATGAACGGAAATGGAGATATTGGTTTAGGCTACTCTGTTTCAGGTGCTACAACCTACCCTTCAATACGTTTTGTGGGACAAACAGCGGGAGCACCTTTAGGACTCGGTGTTTTTGACATTGATGAAACAAGTATACTCGAAGGATCAAAATCGCAAACAGGTGTTAGCCGATGGGGCGATTATGCCTGTATGTCGATTGACCCGAGTGACGACGAAACATTTTGGTTTACTACAGAATATTCAAATGGTGGATGGAATTGGAAAACACAAATTGCCTCTTTTGGTTTTGTGCAAGTTCCAATTGTTGATTTCTCAGCCGATGATCTACTTATACCTGTTGGTGAAACCATTAACTTTTACGATGAAACTTCTGGCATACCGGAAGAATGGAAATGGATATTTGAAGGTGGTGAACCAGCCACTTCTAGTGATGAAAATCCTGAAGGGATTCTTTTTGCCACTGAGGGCATCTTTAATGTACAGTTAATTGCCATAAATGATCTTGGTAGCGATACCTTGATTAAAGAGGCTTATATCACTACCAGTTCCACAATTTTACCTGAGGTTGATTTTGTTGCTGACAAATCTAGTATTTGCGTTGGCGATACAATTTGGTTCACCGATTTTACACAATACAAACCTAATCAGTGGCAATGGAATTTCAATCCGAACTCAGTTACTTTTGTTTATGGTACAAGCGAGACTAGTCAAAATCCTGTAATTGTTATTGATGAGGCAGGATTGTTTGATGTTAGCCTCACAGCATGGAACCTTAATGGGTCTTCTGTTTTGGAAAAACCAGAACTAATAAAAGCCGGAGGTTACTTACCTTATTTTAAAGAAACCTTTGAGGATGGAACTTATTATGCCAATAACTGGGCTGTTGAAAATCCGGACAGTGATGTTACATGGAAACTATATGAAGTTGGTGGAACTGTCCCTGGAATTATGGCTGCTGGAATTGACTTTAGTAATTATTTTGCAATTGGTCAAAGGGATAGATTGATTTCGCCTGCATTTAATCTTGAAGGATTAGGAAGTGCTGCTTTAGGTTTTCAACATGCATACGCACAAAGAATGCCAGAAGGAGCCGACTCGCTGATTGTTTTGGTTTCTCCTGATTGTGGTGAAAACTGGACAAGGATATTTGCAGATGCAGAAGATGGCAGCGGTAATTTTGCTACCCATGAGTTGGTGGATGATTTTTGGCCAGAAACCAATGAGGACTGGTGCATAACAGGTTGGGGTGCTTCTTGCATCAATCTTGACCTTAGTGCCTGGGCCGGACAGGCAAATGTAAAAGTGGCCTTTGAATCCTATAGTTTTTATGGAAATCCATTAATGATTGACAATGTTACTATTAGTCAGTATTTAGGTGTTGATGAGAGCAATACAAACGAAAAAGAAATTAAGGTTTATCCTAATCCTACCAACGGACAGTTTACCATAATGCTTCCTGATAATTACTCTTATACAGAAGTAATGCTGATTAACCAATTGGGACAGACAGTTTTTAAAAGAAGTACTGATGGTATTTCCAATATTATTGAAGTTAAGATGGGCTCAAGTTTGCAAAAAGGAATGTATTTCCTAAAAGTAAAAAATAATGATGAAGAAATTGTCACTAAGGTTTTAATTAACTAAGAGAACAACTCAGGATTAAAAAAATAGCCACTAATGCACCAATAATTATTCGTGCATTAGTGGCTAAATTATTTATAGATTTCTCTTAAATCATTTTTGCAGGATCAACCCACTCAGTGAATTCTTCATCTGATAGATAACCAAGTTCAAGGGCTGCTTCACGTAAAGTAGTTCCTTCGGTATGGGCTTTTTTTGCAATTTTTGCAGATTTTTCGTAACCAATGTGTGTATTAAGAGCAGTAACAAGCATTAGCGAATTTTCGAGATTATGCTTAATTGCTTTATGGCTTGGTTCGATGCCAACTACTGCATTTTTAGTAAACGAAACACAAGCATCACCAATAAGTCTTGCTGCCTGTAGTAGATTATAAATCATTACTGGTTTGAATACATTCAACTGAAAATGACCTTGCATTCCACCTACTGTTATTGCTGCATCGTTACCAAT
>JAOZNY010000305.1 GCA_029933565.1 Bacteroidales bacterium | reverse complement strand
GTTAAACCACCTATCCCTGATCCAATAATAATGTGGTCAATATTTGAAAAGTCTGTTTCAGGAGAAAAAAAGGAATATAATTTTTGTTTCATAAAACGGATACCGGCGGTTTAACTTGACCAAAGATAAACCATTAATTGTAGTACTTAAAATGTTATGTTTAAAGTTTTGAAGCATCTGTAGAAAAACTACGACTCTTTTTTAATGCTCACCGTAGTCCATTTTATCAATTTTGCCATTTAGAAGTTTTCTCTGGATAACCGAGTAAACAATAAGTAAAACAATGCCAATCATTACCCAATTAAACCCTATCGAAAGTGAATAATTGTCAGCAGCCATATTGTATATGGTTAACGAAGGATTAACTTTATTAGTTGAACCCAATATTACTGGAAACATTGATGCAAGTGTTGAACTAATTCCTCCAGCAACAACAAAACCGGATAAGATGAATCCATAGGTTTCATTTTTATATTTCTTAACAAAAAACAATCCTACTAAACCAAGCAGGTAAATCAAAGGAAAAATTATTAAGAATGGCATTTCAACAAAATTCTTAAAAGGTGTTGGATTAATTAGATGCCATATGAACAATGAGAAAAGTGTGAATATTGAAAGAACAATATTTAGATTAAAAATAACAGTTTTTAATTTTTCATTTATGGAAGAATTAGTTTTTAAAATAATCCAGTTGGCTCCATGAATAGTTAGTGCTATTACACTAATTAGCCCAATTATTATTGTAAACCAGTCAATTACGCCAATATCAATACTTGTGGGACTAAAAGTGCTATTCCATAATGGAAGGAAAAAATAATGTGCTTCATAAACTGAAATTCCATTTTCAACACCTCCTAAGTTAACTCCTCTTGCCAGGTTGCCAAGTGCAATGCCAAAAAACAATGCCAATAATAAACTTGCAATACCAAACGATTTATCCCATATATCTTTCCACATGGAATAATTTAATGCTGATCTTAATTCTAATCCTATGGCTCTGAAAATAATAAGCCATAAAACCATCATTATTGGTAAGTACAATCCGCTAAAAACAGAAGCATAATATGTTGGAAATGCCAAGAAAAGCATTCCTCCTCCTGCCACCAGCCATACCTCGTTGGCATCCCAGAAAAGGCCTGCTGCTTTTGCAATTACAAGTTTGTCATTTTCCTTTTTAGCAAAGAATAAATGGATTATTCCCACACCAAAGTCATAGCCATCTAAAATGAAAAAAACTATTATGACTACTGCTATTACGATATACCAAAATATTTCCATCTTTTATTGCTTTTTTGAGTTAGGACCAACGTAAATTATTCTGCCAACTAGTGTTAAGAATAATACTCCTAACAGAAAATACAATCCGATAAATCCCAGTAAAGTAAATAATGTGTTCCCGGAAGATACTGTTGGAGAGATTCCATCTTTAGTTGTCATCAGCCCATAAACAAGCCAGGGTTGTCTGCCTAGTTCGGCAATATACCATCCAGTTGTATTTGCTATGTAGGGGAAAGGAATCATAAATAATATGGCCCATAATATCCATTTTGATTTGTATAATTTTTTTCGCCAAAGTAAAAAAGTAGCTAGGGTCATTAAGCCGATAAATATTGTTCCCAGGCCAACCATCATATGATATGAATAATACAAAGCGGGAATATTAGTGGGCAATTCTTCTTCCTTAAATTCATTCATTCCTTTTATCTGAGCATTCCAATCTTGGTAGGTTAAAAAACTTAAGATATTAGGAATGGCAATCTTATTATCTAGTTTTTTCTCAACCATATTAGGTTGGCCGACAAGAACTATTTCAGCACCTGCTTCTTCGGTTTCAAAAATTCCTTCCATGGCTGCAAAGCTTGCTGGTTGATATTTTACAACATTCTTAGCATTCCAGTCGCCAGTAGGAAAGGCAACTATCATTGAAGAAACCAAACCAAAAACTACACCCGTTCTAAGAAACATCTTTCCATATTTTACATGGTTATTGCTTAAAATATAAAAAGCACCAATTCCGGCTACCACAAAAGAAGAAGTAACTAGCGAGGCAAACTGATTATGTAAAAATGCCGGAATCAGCCATGGATTAGAAAATAAAGCCGAGAAGTTCGTCAAAACAAATTTACCATTGTCTAATATTTCATATCCCACCGGATGCTGCATCCATGCATTGGTTGCCAATATAAACCAACCACTGGCCCACGATCCTAAAAAGACCAGAAAGCCAGTTAGAAAATGGAGTTTCTGCCCCATTAACTTTTCGCCGAAAATAAATAAGGCTAAAAATGCCGACTCCAGAAAGAACGAAAATGTCCCCTCCATTGCCAAAGTTTGTCCAATTATTCCACCCGTAAGTTCAGAAAATCGAGCCCAGTTAGTGCCAAACTGAAATTCCATTGGAATACCTGTAACAACTCCAATGGTAAAGTTTAAAGCAAATATTTTCATCCAAAACTTAGCGGCATCATTATAGTCCTTTACTTTGGTTTTCATAAAGCGCATTTTGAAGTACACTATTATCAATGACAGACCCATCGTAAGTTGTGGGAATAAATAATGAAATGAGATAGTGAATGCAAATTGTATCCTATCGTAAAAAAGCATGTCTTCCATACCGGGAATATTTATTTGGTTTTATGAAAACAATGATTATTAGTAATTAATGTCTCATTAATTAATATACAAAAGTAGTGAAGATTATCTCAGGTGTGTTAAATCTTGCATTAAATAATAAAGATATTTTTAATCTTTTGTGCTTTGTTCGCCGATTAATAAATCTGTCTAATTATCATGAGTTTATGAGGGAATACGTTTTATTTTTTATCCTAAATAGCCTCCATTAATTGCCTTTCTGTCGGGCACAGCCAAAACAACCTCTCCATTTTCCTGAGTAAAACCTGTTATTAAAAACTCAGAAA
>JAOZNY010000304.1 GCA_029933565.1 Bacteroidales bacterium | reverse complement strand
ATAGTCAGATGCTAAGGGTGGATGAAGAAATTACTTCAACGCTTGAACAGGATGAAAAAAATTCTTTGATTTCGAGAATTACAGAAATTATTGAAGAAAGATCGATTGACGCTATTATTTTTCAGGATTACGACAAAGGTGTGATCGACGAAAATCTTATTTCAACAGTTGTTAAACTTGCCAAATCAAAAAAAATAGTTGTAGTTGTTGACCCAAAAAAGAAAAACTTCCTAAACTACAAAAACGTAAGTTTGTTCAAGCCAAATCTGAAAGAAATTAAAGAGGGAATGAACATTGAATTTGATGTAGATAACAATACAGAAGTTGAGAAAGCAGTGGGTAAACTTCAAGACAAATTAAATGCCGAGATAGTATTAAACACACTTTCAGAAAGAGGTGTTTTTGTGAGATGGACAGAAGAAAACAGTTTTAGTTCAGAAATTATTGATGCCCACCTAAGGAATATTGCAGATGTTTCGGGTGCTGGTGACACAGTTATTAGTGCTGCCACACTGTGTCTGGCAAGTAGCCTTAATGCAGTTGACATGGCAAAAATTTCCAATCTTGCCGGTGGTCTTGTTTGCGAAGAAGTAGGCGTAGTACCGGTTGACAAAACAAAACTTCATGATGAAGTTATCAGATTACTTACAAGATGACAGACAGCAATCAAAAAAAAGGCAAAAAACAAAAAGTTGAACGCATGTTCAACGACATTGCCCCTCGCTATGATTTCCTAAATCATTTCCTCTCAATGGGAATTGACATTCAGTGGAGAAAAACTGTAAGAAAAACGCTTGCCCCCTTAAAACCAAAAAAGATACTGGATGTGGCAACCGGAACCGGTGATCTTGCAATTGAACTCAGCAAACTAAAACCAGAAAGCATTATTGGTGTTGATATTGCTGAAGAAATGCTGAATGTTGGCAAGAAAAAAATTAAAAAGAAAAAACTTGACAATATCATTTCTATGGAAGTTGGCGATTCGGAGAACCTAAGATTCAACGACCATACATTTGATGCAGTTACTGTTGCATTTGGAGTACGCAATTACGAAGACCTACAAAAAGGGCTTAAAGACATGAGGAGAGTACTAAAACCCGGCGCAATGGTAGCCATACTCGAATTCTCAAAACCTAAGAGTTTTCCTTTCAAAAATATTTACAATCTCTACTTTAACTTCCTATTGCCAACATTTGGCAAAGCAGTTTCAAGCCACGATTCAGCCTACACCTACCTTCCCGAGTCGGTTCAAAATTTTGCTGAAGATGAAGCATTTATTAAGGAAATGGAAAAAGCAGGTTATAAAAACTGCAAGCAAAAACGCCTTACTTTTGGCATTTCAACTCTTTACACAGGCACCGCATAAAAAACCATAAAATGCATTTTGATTCTTTTTTAAATAAATTAATTTTGCGATTCAAAATAAGTACAATAAAAAGCCGTTAAACATTAAAAACTAAGATACACATTGAAAAATTCATTTTTATATAAAATTACTCTGCTGGTTTTGATAATGGCTTTTGGGCTAAGCACTTTTGCACAGAAAAGAAAAGTCCTTAACCTACAAAACTACGACCAGCAGCCTTATCACTTTGGGTTTATCCTTGCGGCAAACGAAATGTCGTTTAGCATTAAACCTGTTGACAATCTGCCTACAATAAAATGGGATCAGGAACAAAGTCCTGATATTTTTGCCGATTCACTTTATGTTTATGAAGTTACGTCTCAGGGAACACCGGGTTTTTCGATTGGAATATTGGGTAATTTAAGGCTTGGCAAATCCACTGATCTCAGGTTTGTACCTACTTTGTCGTTTGGAGAGAGAATGCTTAATTACAGTATTTTATCATACAAAGATGGAGAACCTTCGCTAATTGATGTAGAGAAAAGTATAACCTCAACCATGCTGGAATTCCCTCTCTTTGTTAAGTACAGATCGAAAAGACTCAATAACTTTGCTGCCTATGTAACAGGGGGCTTAAAGTATACTCTCGACCTTGCTTCTCAAAAAAAGGACGATCAAAATCTAAACGATGTAACTGTTAAGATTAACAAACACGATATGATGGCTGAAGTTGGTATTGGCTTTGATTTCTACACCAACTATTTTAAGTTTGGCACTGAAATCAGAATGGGATATGGACTGGTTAATATGATTAAGCATGAAGGCAACCTTTATACCGATTCCATTGAGCGACTGAATTCCAAAATATTCCTCCTCTCGTTTACCTTTGAGTAAAAAAATAACCAATGGGCAAATTAAACCAAAAACAACAAGATTTGTTTTCAAGGATTTATGATAAATCAAATTTAAAACAAAGTGTTTATCAAAACACATTTAAGTCGTTTGACCTTTTGAGAAGTATTCTTAAAGAAATAGAGAAAAATTATAGTAAATTTTCAAAGATAAAAGATAAAAATGAGAAACTGAACTTTGAAGTTAAAACAAAGGGAGAGTTTGAAATTGAGGTAAAATTTGGTGGCGACATCCTACTTTTCATGATGCACTCAAATATTTTTGAGTTTCCACGTAAGCACTCTGTTATGAGTACACCTTATGTTCGTGAAGACAAAAATCGTTCTTACTGTGGTGTTATCTATATTTACAATTTCCTTGCCGACTCATTTAAATACAACAGGGTTAACGATGTTGGCTATTTAATTGGAAGGTTATTTGTTAACATCGACAATCACTATTTTGTTGAAGGTAAAAAAGAATTAGGTTTTATTTATAATAACTTTGGCGATAACGAAGTAAGTAAAGATTCAATTAAGCAGATTACCGAGGCCGCTATTGATTACACTATAAATTTCGATCTGCTCACACCTCCCTACGACAATATCAAATATGTAACCGTTGAAGCCATAAAAAATACCCTCGACACCATTTCGCTAAAAACAGGAAAACGATTGGGGTTTAAGTTTCAGGCTGACATGGAGTA
>JAOZNY010000303.1 GCA_029933565.1 Bacteroidales bacterium | reverse complement strand
TTTAAATAAACCCGGTTTGCCTGCAATTGATAATATTTTACTTAAATCCATATTTCAAATTAATTTATGCAAAAATAACTTTTATTACTTTTAGGGAAACAAAAAAATAAACATCATAATTACACCTAACTATTTATGATTCAAAACCCATAATTCTACCTCTTCGGCAGAACGCCAATTTTGATCTCTTTTTGTTTTTTCAGATGCTGATTTTACAGTTTTTTTCAGATGTAAGTCTAGTTGAAAGCGTCCTCCATTTTCCAGTTCTTTTTCTATCGGATGCTCTTTGCTAACATTTGTTATTTGCGCCAGATTAGAAAACAAAAGTACAAGTTTGCCTTCGGGCAGAAGTCGTTTTTTTGCTTCTTCAAAAAATTCAGGAAAGAGTTTTTCATTATAATAAACTGCTTCATCAAGTCTGTTCAAATCGTGAGAGGCAGGTAACCACGGCGGGTTAAAAACTATCAACTCTGTTTGTTTATGCCATTTACCAAATAAATGCCCAAAATCAATTTCTATTTTTCGGGCCAATTTGGTACCGCTCATAAATTCATTAAGACCAATTATTGCATTTGGATTTGTATCAGTTCCAAATACCTTCTGGAAACCATATTTCATAAGTTGTAATGAAAGAACACCACTCCCTATTCCAACATCGATTGCCGTTTTTTTTGTTCCTTGATATCGCTTTAACCAATTGTCGAAAAGTTGCAGATGTTCGAATCGTGATGGAAAGTAAGTTCCGTAATAAGGGTGAATTTTATTTCTCAATACAGGTATGGAAACACCATTTTTATACCACTGCCAAGCACTGTTTAATCCTTGAATTTGTGGAAAAGTCAAAAAAAAATTGCCAGACTCGGGATAAAGTTTTTCCAACCAACCAATAATAGGAGATTTTTTCACCGCTAACTTATTATTGTTTACCTCCAGTAAAATATGGTTAGATAACTTTTGGTATTTGGAACGGAACTTGCGCTGCTCCAAAAAAGATTGACCGCTGTATTTTTCTTTGAGGAAATTGCTTAACTCGCGTAAAAGCATCAATCCACTACTATAAAAATCTTTTACTAAAATATATTCTCCTGCAAGCAATGCTTCAATAGTTTGTTGCACATCCGTTCCCAATTTAAAAATTCCGGTTTTAATTTCTAAATTTATCGGTTCGGGTTTATTAACTTTCATTTCCGTGTCCATCTAATATATTTATTGTACAAAATTAGGAAATTCTTAAAGCATTGGCAGATTCTTTAGTATTCCGATTCACTCCATTTTATCCTTACTTTTGCTCGCTTAAAAATCAAAGAATAATGAGAAATATTTTTTTTATTGGTATAATAATTTTGCTTTTCGCAACTAATGCATGTGACAGCGGAAAACAACTGACACAAACAAAGCAAACTGCTCAAACAGCATACAACAACGGGGATTATGCCAAAGCACTTGAACTTTGGGAAGGTTTAATAAACACCAGCAAACAAAAAGGTTCAGAAAAACAATGTGTTGTTTTTACCAAAGCGGGTATGGCTGCCCAAAAGTTAGGGCAAACTGACAAAGCCATAGGCTACCTCAAACAAGCAACATATTCTGAGTTCAGCAACGAAGACACTTATTATACTCTTGCTGAAATTTATAACGAAAAAGATAATCTCTCACTAGAACTGGAAAACCTTGAAATTTATAAGGAAAAATTCCCACAAGGAAAAAATATTGAAAAAGTAAACCTAAGGCTTTTTGAACTTTACGTTGAAATTGAGAATTGGATAAAAGCATTGAATTTCTGGGAGCAACTAACTGTTGATCAAAAATCAGAAACCCAACAAATTGAGAACTTCCTGACAGTTAACGACAAACTTGGAAATGAAGCAAAAAGTAAAGAATTGGCTCAAGAACTGCTAAAACAGGATGATGAAAATATTGCTGCTTTAAACTGGCTTGCCAAACATTATTTTTGGAAGGCAGAGAAACGTTACAATAAAGAAATGAAAATTTATGAGCAAAAAAAGACTCGTAAGCAGTATGCACATTTGCTCAAAGTAATTGATGAAGTGGCGGTGGAGTTTAATACAGCACTCAAATATGCAAAAAGACTTTACAAACTCGATCCAACACCTGAAAATGCTAAACTTTTGGGAAATACTTATTCGAGGCTGAATTATAAGGATAAAGCTAAGTACTATCAGGATTTGGGGAAGAAATAGAAGAAGGGCTGAAAGTTGGGAGACCGAAGACAAAAGATGTTAGAAAAAACCCATGAGTTACTCCGGGTTTTAACCCGGGGAAGGAAAAAATGGGGAGATATTGAAAAAAGTTAAATAAAAGACCTCTGCATTTTATAAATAATCTTGCAGAGGTCTTTTTCATTTCAAGTAAGAATCATTTGATTTGGCTAATTCAGGCTTAAAATGATATTATCATAAGGACTATAAAGTATTTATTGCCCCATAATCATTCCTTTCAACGACCATAGAATTGCAAGAACATCCTTTTTAGACTGTTCATCAATATTATGTTTATCTAGAACTATCAGAATATCATCAATAACAGCCATATACTCTGCTGCAGAAATATTCATTCCTTTGTGGGCAGTGGGCATGTCTCTACCTAAGTAAGTAATGGGGCCACCGCCACCAGCGCTAAAGAAATCAACAGTATGTTGTTTTATGGCAGCCAACCGCTCCGGTTCATCGTTGTATGGAAGAAATACGGCTTTTATCGTTGGGTTAGTTTGATGGAGAGCAACCGCTTCGTCAACAATTGCAGTAATACCTTCTGTACCACCCAGACGTTCGAAAAGACTTGGTTGTTTTGGTGCTTGCTGTGCACAACTAGTTAACATTGTAAGAACCAATGCTGTAATAAATAAATGTTTCATGATTTGTTTTTAAAATTAATAAATAAACTTTTGATGCAGCAAAACTAAACTCGTAGCAAAGTAAGCCCTAAA
>JAOZNY010000302.1 GCA_029933565.1 Bacteroidales bacterium | reverse complement strand
ATGGCACTACAGTTACCGAAAAAATAATCAAACAATAATACCAATCCTTAAAACCTATTCAACATGAAAATAATGAAATATTTATTTATCCTCAGTTTGGTTTTCTTCGCCTTGTTGGCAGTTATGGGATGAACGCAAATAGTAAATGAATAATTGATTTAAAGTGATAAGACATGACCAACTTTCTACTAAACTAAAGTACAACAAACACTATTTTCCTTACTACCGGTCATTGTTTTTTATCGATAATTAAAATCAATTAATTCGGGTTTACTAATTTAAAAGTCGCTCTTTTTATGGGCGGCTTTTTTTAAAAATAATCCTTTTGCTTTATCGTAAACGAGCGAACAATATTAAATCCAATGTGAATATCGCCATTAGTCCATTTGCCCTTGGTGGCAGGAATAAAATGCTGTTCGATTATACCTTGTGAGTTTGTAAGAAAAAACTGAAAAATATGTCCGGCAGTTTTTATATCAATCCCAAGCGAAAGGGAATTATCGAAATCCTTTGCAGTTTGCTCCGATAAAATATAATGATACTCAAGGTTAAGATAAATTACTTTGCTTAGTTTAACACTTGCTGCCCCACCCAAAGTGAAAACATCATTGTCGTCAATTTCTCTCTCCACAAGATTACGATGGATTATGGTTGGAACAATTTGCATTGAAAACCTTTCACCAAAGTTACGGGCAATAATTAATTGATTAGTATAACTAAGCCTGCTGCTAAAATAATTGGTTCGGGTATTGTCTTGCCACTTTAGGCTGTTAATTCCAATATTTCCAAAGTAAGTTAAACTAACAGGCATTTTGCCATCTGTTTTTTGTCTTAAAATTCTCACCTTAAGAAAACCATCCCATGTTTTTTCGATAGTAGTACGACCTATGCCTACAGCTAGCCAATCGTTGAACGAATAATGAACACCCAAACGAGTAGCCGCCTGGTCAAAACCAAAGAGGTCGTAAAACCCACTATTTACCGGTCCAAAATGATGTTGGATATCCATATGCATTTCGCCGTTTGGTGCAATATCCACTGCCTGACCAATCACCGTTCTTGTTCCTGAAAATGTATTATCAACAAACTTATTTTCCTCTTTTTCTTCTTGACCAAAAACTATTGTGGCAATAAAAAAAGCAAGACTTAATATCAAATATTTTCTCATCTAAATCAATAATTTTAGTTGTTGGGATATCCCGAATTTTGCCAGGCTTCTATCTTTAAAATATCACATTCTGGTAATTTGCTACCACCTTTTGGCATAGGCGACCATCCGTTTTCATGCCTGATAGTTCCCAATAGTCCACCATTTTCTGCTGATATTTTTATTTGATTATAATTCTCTAAACTTACATTACCCGAAGGTGCTGCCCCACTATGGCAGCCTGTGCAACTTGAATTAATTATGGGCCAAACATCAGTGGAATAACTAATATTTGTTGTGTCGCAATCACCACCATCAGGATAGAGATATTCAACATTGTCGTAGTAACAGGCATTTAGTCCAAATACCATTAATGCTAGCATAACTAAAAATCTAAATCTAATCATTTGGTTTACCATTTTTAATCCATATTTCAATTGTTGCAATATCGCAATCGCTAAGTTTTGCCCCATTAGGTGGCATAGGTTTGTATTCACCCTCTTGTTTTATAACACCCATTAGATAGCCATTATCGACAAGTAATGCCACTTCTTCATAGTTGGTTATCAAAATGTCTCCCGAGGGATTTCCTCCGCTATGGCATCCAACACAATTAGTTTGCATCACAGGCCAAACACTACCCGAAAATGTTACATTAGTAGTATCGCAATCCGCATCACAATAATTGTTTTTTGCTCCCTGCAATATCCATTTCTCAATTAAGGATTTCTGCTCTGGGGTTAGTGGTTTTTTTGGTGATGGAGGCATTCGTTCTTCAGGATCATCCTCAAACAGCACTTCATAAAGTTCACTGTCATCTGGATCTCCTGGTTTAATTTTTCCAGTTTCAATTATCGATGCATAATCAACCAAAACTACCCCATCCTCGGCTGTTTGTTCATCGTGACAGCCAGTGGTGGCACAGGAAGACAACAGCAATGGCAAAATTTCATTTTGGAAATAAACAGTATCGGGGTCACAAGGGTGGTCGTTTCCGCCTCCTGGAGGAATAAAGGTGGTGTCGTTTATCCATGACTCAATTTGCTGAACTGAACACAAGTCTAATTCCTGATTCGGAGGCATGGGAGAATATCCATTTAGTCTTTTAATCATACCTAAAAGTTTTCCGTTTTGCGAAATTTCAGAGACTGTTTCGTAGTCCTTAAGGTTAACTCCTCCTTCTTGGATCAATTCATTATGGCAGGAATAACAATTATTCTGCAAAATTGGGATTATCGTTTCCGGATAAGTAATATTAATTGTATCACATTCTAACTGCTGACATTCATTGTTGATTGCACCTTGCTTAATCCAGTTTAATAGAATATCCTTCTGTTCGGCACTCCATTCCGGTGCAGGAGGTGGTGGCATACGATCATCATCTGAACTTAAAACTTCATAAATTTCACTTTCTTCAGGATGTTCAAAATTTATTCCACCAAATTTAATAACCGAAGGGTAATCCACCAGAACTATTCCTTCTTTGGCATCGATAGCATTATGGCATCCGCTGGTGGCACAAGTTGATAAAAGCAATGGTAAAATTTCATTTTGAAAATAAACAGTATCGCTACTGCAATTGGTACTAATTATTGGTTTATCCTCTATAAAAATATCAGGCTCATGCCTACAGGCAGAATAAACTAAAGAGGTAATTATTAAGACAATAAATACCGCTAACTGAAAATACGTTGTTTTATTCATAAAATTAAAACTAGACATTACAGACGTTGATATTTGATATATATTACAGATTAACAGAAAATTAACAAATTCCTTTCATAAGTTTTGCTGCTTATGATAAATA
>JAOZNY010000301.1 GCA_029933565.1 Bacteroidales bacterium | reverse complement strand
TTTAGAGTATGTCAAAAACCATTAAAAATCAAAAAAATATTCTGGATAAATTGAGGATTAAGAAACTCAATACCATGCAGGAAGAGGCTAAGGAAGTCATACTTTCCAATACGGATATTGTTTTACTATCACCAACTGGGACAGGAAAAACTCTTGCTTTTTTACTACCAATAATTCAAGAATTAGATCCAAATTGTGAAGATGTTCAGGTATTGATTCTTGTTCCTTCTAGGGAATTAGCTATTCAAATTGAGCAGGTTGTAAGAGAAATGGGGACAGGGTTTAAAACAAATGCAGTGTATGGAGGACGTTCAGGCTTTCAGGACAAAATGGATTTGAAACATCGGCCAGCAATACTAATTGGTACGCCGGGAAGAGTTGCCGATCATTTACGAAGAGACAGATTTCCAATTCATTTCATAAAAACACTTGTGTTGGATGAGTTTGACAAATCGCTGGAGATCGGTTTCGAATCGGAGATGCATGAAATTGTAGATTCATTACCTCTTATTGAAAAAAGAATTCTTACCTCAGCAACCCATGAGGTAGAAATACCCGAATTTGTTGGCTTAAATAAACCAAGATACATCGACTATTTGCATGAGGAAATTTCTCAGTTGAAAATCAAAAAAATCATATCTCCCACCAAAGACAAACTTGAAACTCTTGTAACCACCCTCAATAAACTTGGAGGTCAGCCCGGAATAATTTTTTGTAATTTCAAAGAAACCATTCAGCGTGTTAGTGATTTTCTTACGGAAAACAGTATTAGTCATGGTTGCTTTTATGGTGGAATGGAACAAAAAGACAGAGAAAGAGCACTTATTAAATTTCGCAATGGAACCCATCAATTAATAATAGCAACTGACCTTGCAGCCAGAGGAATAGATGTACCTGAAATCAAATTTATTATCCATTATCACCTTCCATTGAGGAGTCAGGAATTCACACATAGAAATGGCAGAACTGCCCGTATGAATTCTAATGGTACTGCCTATGTAATTCAATGGGAAGAAGAAGAATTGCCCGATTTTATTCCTGAACTTGAGATTGAAGAACTGAAAGAGCCTAAACTTAGAGCCAAATCGCAATGGAAAACAATCTACATTTCTGGTGGCAGAAGAGATAAAATATCAAAAGGAGATATTGCAGGGCTTTTCTTTAAACAAGCAAATCTTAATAAGGATGAATTGGGGATAATTGAAATTAAGCAAGACTGCGCATACGTTTCTGTACAGGCCTCAAAAGTGAATCATGCAATTAAATCGACAAATAACATAAAACTTAAGAAGAAAAAAATAAGAGTGAGCCTACTCTAATCTTTAGTCTCTTCCTTTTCCCTTGGCCCCCTCTTATAAATAACCAATCCGTTTAAAAAGTTACGTAGTATTTGATCGCCCAGCGGCATAAACTTTGGATGGTCAGGCCTTCTAAAGAATGCCCCCAACTCACTTTTAGAAATTTTAAAATCCACAAGTTTCAATATCTCCACAATATCATCGTTGCGCAGTTGTAATGCTACTCTCAACTTTTTAAGTATGTCGTTATGAGTAAGTTCCATATGCTACTTTTTTGGTGCAATTTAATTTATAATTTTATTAGCTGCGAATCAGCCTGAGGCGGACACGGTGTGCAAATAACAAATTTTGAATTTCACTTTTTTTCTCAATCAGACGCTCTCATGCAAGAATTTCCTGCCAGCCAACCTGTTGAATAAGCAATCTGTAAGTTATAGCCACCTGTTTCGGCATCCAGATCAATTATTTCTCCTGCAAAATAAAGCCCTTTTACCAGTTTCGATTCCATCGTTTTAGGAGATATTTCGTTAGTAGGAATTCCACCTGCTGTAATTATTGCTTCTTTAAATGAACGGTTCTTAACAATTGAGAACCTCAGGTTTTTGAGAAGAACTCTTATCTGTTTCCTTTCTTGTGAAGAAACCTGATGACACTCCTTATCAGGATCAAGCCCCAAAGTTTCGATAAAAACAGGAATCATTGATGAAGGTAACCAATTACGGAAAATATTGCCAAGCCGTTTTTTACCATGTTCATTTAAATCGCGGAGCAAACGATTATCTAATTTCTGATCGTCGAGGGCAGGTTTTAAGTCAACGGTAATTTCAACTTTATTCTTTTTTTGAAGTTCGTCAACAACAATACGGCTAAGGGTTAAAATAATTGGCCCCGACAAACCAAAATGCGTAAAGATCATTTCACCAAAGGCCTCTCCCATTTTCTTTCCATTCGACCAAACTACAGCCTTTACATTCTTAAGATTAAGACCTTGTAATTTTTGCGCTGTATTTCCCGCAGTTTCCAAAGGCACAAGTGCCGGTCTTACATTTTCTGTTTTATGCCCCACTTTTCCTGCCAATTCATAACCATCGCCAGTTGAACCTGTTGCAGGATATGACTTTCCTCCGGTTGCCAGTATAATATTTGTTGTTTTAATTTCTTTTCCATTAACTTTAAGGCCAATGATTTTGCCGTTCTCAAGCAGTAACTCTTCTACTCGCTTATCGCAACGAATCTCCACTTTCAACTCTTTAACCCAGGCAAGCAATGCTTTCAATACATCGGCTGCTTTATTCCCTGCTGGAAAATATCGTCCGCCTCTTTCCAAAATTACTTCAACACCATATTTCTGTAGCAATTCGATAATTTCTGTCGAAAAAAACTGAGAGAAGGCGTTACGCAAAAAACGTCCCTTAGGAAAAACATGAGTGATAAAATCGCCTATGGGGGCATTATTTGTAATATTACACCTGCCTTTACCGGTAATCAAAAGTTTACGCCCGGGCTGCTCCTTTTTCTCCAATACCAGAACTTTACTTCCCCGTTCTGCTGCTCTCCCTGCTGCCAGCAAACCAGCTGGTCCGGCTCCTATTACAATAACATCATAATTGCTCATATTTTGCAAAGGTATTTCTATTTATTAAAAGTGGACTTAAGATTGCTAATA
>JAOZNY010000086.1 GCA_029933565.1 Bacteroidales bacterium | reverse complement strand
TTATCAATCAATTCTTCCTTAGTAGGAATGTTAACGTCAAATTTCTCAAGATTTAACCATGATGCCAGGGCGGGAGCAACAGATTTAATGGGTTCGTAAAGTAATGATTTCTGCCTCGACTCGCTGCTAAACACGCTATTCTCCAGGCCAATATAACTAAAAGCAAATATTAGAATACTAATAAAAAGTGCACCTTTTAATATTCCAAAAACAGAACCAGCTATCTTGTTTAAAAAACCAAGCAACAATACATTTATTACTTTCTCCAACATCTTGCCAATAGCAATAACTCCAAAAACTACAGCCACAAATGTTACAACAAACGAAATGGCACCCACATATTTAGGTTCGATATTAAAGTTTTCGGTTAGCAAACCAGCAGCAATATCCGAGAAATAAATTGCAAAGTATAAGCCCAAAATTAGGGCAACAAGAGTGGCAGCCTCAATAATCAGCCCTTTTTTATAACCCGACCATGCAAACAGCATTATCGGAACAATGAAAATAATATCAATTAGGTTTACTGTCATAATTTCAATTTTAAACGGCGTGTTAACTCAGTTGAAAACACAAAGTCGTTGAGTTCTTTGTTTTCAGTTTTCATTATCTCTTTATTACTTCCTTCCCACCACAAATTACCTTTGTAAATATATGATATTTTCTGCCCAATCTGCAAAACCGAATTCATATCGTGGGTATTTACAACAGTAGTCATTTCAAATTCCTCAGTTAGTTCAGAAATAAGGGCATCAATAACCTCTGCGGTTTTAGGGTCGAGTCCTGAGTTTGGCTCATCGCAGAAAAGATACTTAGGTCGGAGCGAAATAGCCCTTGCAATGGCAACCCGTTTAATCATTCCACCACTTAATTCAGAAGGGAGTTTGTTGTTTGCATTGTTTAAATTTACCCTGCTAAGCATTTTATTTACCCGATCACGCTTTTCCTCAAGGCTCATTTTTGTAAACATATTTAGCGGAAACATCACATTTTCCTCAACAGTAAACGAATCAAACAAAGCACCTCCCTGAAACAAAACACCCATTTCTTTTCTAATATTACGTTTCTTTTTTTCGCTAAATGCCGAAAAGTTTCTTTTATCAAAATCGATGTGGCCTTCATCAATATCAAACAGACCTATGCAGCATTTCATTAGTACTGTTTTTCCGGAACCACTTTGTCCAATAATTAAATTTGTTTTTCCTTTTTCGAAAGTGGTGGTAATATTGTTTAAAACCTTCTGGTCGCCAAACGACTTCGATATATTATTGATTTCTATCATATTAGCAACAGTTGAGTAAGAATAAGATCAAAAATTATTATTAGGATACTACTGTAAACCACTGCCTTAGTACTGTTGCGGGCAACCTCAACCGAACCACCTTCCACGGTATAACCCATATATCCTGAAACTGAAGAAATAATAAACGCAAAAACAACAGTTTTTATAAGTGCATAAGTCAAGGTAAATGGTTCGTACCAAGCCTGAACACCTTCAACATAATAAGTTGTCGACATTATTCCTGTAGTTAAACAGGCTCCCCAACCTCCTAGAATTCCGAGGGCTATTGAAAAAATAATTAACAAAGGATTATAAATAACTGCAGCGGTTATTTTTGGAAGTATCAGATAATTTGCCGGGTTTATACCCATAACTTTTAACGCACTAATTTGTTCGGTAACCTTCATGGTTCCAATTTCAGATGCAATGCTGGAACCAACCTTTCCTGCAAGTATTAAACTCATTATTGTTGGCGATAACTCCAGTATCATCATTTGCCTTGTGGAAAAACCAACTAGTTTATGAGACAGTAACGGATTATCCATATTATATGCCATCTGAATAGCAATAATGGCCCCAACAAACACTGAAATAAAACCAATTAATCCAATTGAGTTTGTTCCCAGGTCCTGAAAATCCATCATTAATTGGCGGCGGAAAACCTTGCCTTTGTCGGGCCTTCTAAAAGCCTGAAGCATCAACAATACGTATTCTCCTATTTCAGCAATTATTTTCATTTTTGTTGTTTTGCAGATAAATATTTCATCGGCTAAGTTAAACAAAAAGAAATTTTACCTTTGATTTTATAATATTCTTTAACAAAAACGTTGTTAATATAAATTTTTAAAGAATTAGATGAAGCGAATTATTAATACTATTGCTTTGGTTTTGATACTCGGAATAGGCTTAGCGGCTTGCTCGAGCACAAAAAATCACTACAAACCAAAGAAGAAGAAGAAAAGAAATTGTGATTGCTCGGGTTATTCATTTTCAGGTTTTAACCAATCTCCAAACGGAAATAGTAAGATTATAAATTATTCCTAAGCCAATTAGCCCAAACTTTATCGAAGCACAATAAAATGCCAACTCAGACCATATTTCACTTGGGTTATTTCCTAAAAGATTTAGCAAGGCATAGTTCTCTATTCCATCCAAAACACCGGCAATAATAAAAAACCCGATTACTAATCCAGTCAGTAATTTAAAGGTCTTCCTATAAAAACCATCGGAAAGAATGGAAGTCCAGATTGCCAAAAACGAAACATAAAATAGCATAAAAAGATAATCGAAACCAAGGCTAAAATTTGCGAGGTAGATTAGGTTTTGTAATTCCCACTGCTGTATAATAATATTACTTGCCGAAAGATTTCCTGCCAATTCAAAAGCAATAATTCCAAAATCGAAATTCCCGTTTTGTAAAATTCCATCAATATGGTTTATCCATAAGTATGAGAGCAGCAAACCAATAAAAGACCAGAATAGTAATTTTTTCTTCATTTTACAAAAGATTTGAGTTCACGAATTTAAGAAATATTTACGAAAATGTTTGTGTTCTCATTTTAATTTTTAGAGTTTATTTTTCCAAAAAACTTCTACTTTTGCTGCGATGCAAGAAAAAGAAATCTTAAAAGAGTATTTGCCAGATAATTCTGTTAACTTGATCTTTCAGTGGATAAAAGATAAAAATATCCATCTGAAAATTACAAAACAGCGGAAAACAAAACTTGGCGATTACCGCCCTCCTACCCATCATCCCAATCATCGTATAAGCGTAAATCACAACCTAAATAAATTCAGTTTTTTAATAACTTTTGTACATGAATTTGCTCATCTTCTGGTTTGGGAAGAGAAGAAAAATCTTGTTAACCCACATGGAAAAGAATGGAAAGCAGAATATCAAAAACTAATGCAAAACTTTCTTTACAAAGGAATTTTTCCCAATGACATTGAAAACATTCTGGCAAAAAGCATAATAAACAGCAAAGCCTCCAGCACCTCCGACATGCAACTAAGTCGTATCCTTAAAAAATATGATGCACCAACAGACCAGATCACTTTAGAAGAATTGGAAGAAAATACACTTTTTGCCATTGAAGGTGGTCGCAGGTTTAAAAAAGGCCCCAAACAACGCACTCGCTACAAATGCCAGAATATTGACAATAAGCGGTTTTACTTTGTTCATGCATTAGTTGCTGTAGTTAAATTGGATAAAGTATAATATTACTATTCAGCCTTAATAATAGCCATGAATGTTTCATAGGAAAATGCTAAAAATACAGCCCCAACAAACAGGCCTATTATTCCTCCCATCATCATGCCGCCAATGGCTCCAAGTAGAATTACCAACATTGGTATATCAATACCTCTTCCCATCAACATGGGCTTAATTACATTATCGGCCGCACTCCAAAGAACAGCCCAAATGGTAAAAATAACAGCAGCGGTAGTGCCGGCATAAGTAAACACATAAATGATTACAGGTATCATTACCAGAAGAACCGGCAACTGAATAATGGCCACAAAAAGTACTATTATTGAAACAATCTCTGCGCCGGGAAAATCAATTAAAAATAAACTTATGCTTATGAAAACTGCCTGAATAACGGCTGTTCCTAGTACACCTTGCACAACACTCCTGATAGTTGCTCCGGCAAGCATGGCAAATTTTTCACCTTCTGTCCCTGCTAAAGTTTTAAATACAGAAATGGCAGTTTTTTCAGATGATTTTGCATTTATCATTAATGCTCCACTAATTATTAATGAAATAATAAATAATAAAACAGTAAGCACTATGCCTGTTGCTGTTGAAAGTAGTTTAGGTGCCATTTCCTTGATTTGTGGCTCAAACATAACAATTACATCACTTAAGCTTTTAGAGGCTACTTTCCAGGTTTCATAAATTGGCTTTCCAATTATTGGCCATTCTGCTACTGCCTCATCAGGAGAGGGAACTGATAAGGTTCCTGCATCCATTTGCTCCGTAATATTTTGTACACTTTCAACGGTAGAAGCAGTAAATAATACTGCAGGAATCACCATTAAACTAATGCCAATTAAGACTATTAATATTGCCGATAGTTTTTCTCGATTACCCAGAAGTTTTGAAAATTTCTTATGAAGAGGAAAAAGCGCAACTGCGATAATTATTGCCCAAAGAACAAGCCCTACAAATGGTTTTAATATTAAATAACTCATTATAAAAAGTAAGGCAACAAAACCTATCCTTAATGCTGTGTAAATTGATTTTTGAACATGCGATTCGTTGTCAATTTGATTATTAGTCATAATGCTATTTTATTAATTGAGTGAATTACTTCTTAAAATGTAACTTAAATTTTCAAATGTATTAAAATAAACTAATGGTTTTGTTTCTAAATTCTGATTACCGTTTATTGACTGATATTCGTTTTCATCACTACAATCCTAAATTTTAAACTATATTTATAAATTAAAACTTGTTTTGTACCTTTGCCGCCCTTACAAAAAAGAACAGAATGCAAAATAAAAATAACTACTGCGTAATAATGGCAGGTGGCATAGGAGCCAGATTCTGGCCCATGAGTAAAACTTCGCGTCCGAAACAATTTATTGATGTTCTGGGAACTGGTAAAACCTTAATCCAAATGACCTTCGACAGGTTTGCTAATATTTGCCCCCCCGAAAACGTTTATGTTGTTACAAATGGTATTTACAAAGATCTTGTACTTGAGCAATTACCAGAACTTGGCGAACACCAGGTACTTTGTGAGCCTTCACGACGAAATACTGCTCCTTGTATTGCATATGCGAACTACAAAATTAAGGAAGAAAATCCTGATGCTCTTGTAGTTGTTGCTCCTTCTGATCACATAATTTTAAAGGAAGATGAGTTTACAAAAGATATTACTATGGCTTTGAAAGCCGCTGCCGAAAACGATTGGCTGTTAACTCTTGGAATTAAACCCAGTCGCCCTGATACAGGTTATGGATATATTCAGTTTGAGGAAAACAACATTTTTGCCGATGACGACAGATTGAACAAAGTAAAAACCTTTACAGAAAAACCTAATCTGGAAATTGCTAAATCATTTCTTGAAAGTGGAGATTTTCTATGGAATTCGGGAATCTTTGTCTGGTCGTTGAAAAGCATAATGAAGGCCTTCGATAATCATTTAAGTGAAGTTGATGTTTTATTCCAAAAGGGAATAGGTAAATACAATACCACCGAAGAAGAAACTTTTATTGAAGAGACTTATGCCGTTTGTAAAAATATTTCCATCGACTATGGTGTAATGGAAAAAGCAGATAATGTTTATGTTATGAGCGTTGACTTTGGCTGGTCGGATCTTGGAACATGGGGCTCACTTTACACTCTAAGAGATAAAAATGAAAATGAAAATGCAGTGGTTGGCGACAATGTAATGTTATACGATAGCAAAAACTGTATTATTAATATGCCAAAAGATAAACTTGTTGTCCTACAAGGTCTCAACGACTATATAGTTGTGGAAGATGATGGTACATTGCTTATTTGCCGCAAGGAAGATGAGCAGCAGATTAGGCAGTTTGTATATGACGTAAAGGCTGAAAAAGGAGATCAGTTTGTTTAACGAAAGTACTTGGAGTGCCTAAAATCCTTGGGGTTTTTAAGAAAACTAAATCAAATCATAAATAAATATTAAAAAATGAAACGATTATTAATAATTACACTTGCTTTTGTACTGGGCTTTGGCTCGAGTGTAAAAGCTGATGAGGGAATGTGGATTCCCTTGCTCATTAACAAGAACATTGTACAAATGCAGGAAATGGGCTTAAAACTTAGCGCTGAAGACATTTATAGCGTTAACAATTCAAGTATGAAGGATGCCATAATTATTTTTGGCGGTGGATGTACCGGTGAAATAATTTCGCCTGAAGGTCTTATTCTTACTAACCACCACTGTGGTTACGGTTCTATTCAAAAGGTAAGTACCGATGAGGCAAACTATCTTGATGATGGTTTCTGGGCTATGAGCAAAGAAGAAGAAATTGCTGTTGATGGTCTTTCGGTAAAATTCCTTGTTAGAATGGCAGATGCCACAACGCAAGCACTTGACAGTGTAACCAACGACATGACAGAAGCAGACAGGGCTAAAATGATCAGCAAAAATATTAAGGGGATTGTTGAAGAAGCAACAAAAGACAATGATTACAAAGCAATAGTTGAAACCTTTTTTGGTGGAAACGAATATTATCTTTTCGTTTACGAAATATTTACCGATATCCGTTTAGTTGGAGCACCACCAGAGGCAATTGGTAAATACGGTGCCGATACCGATAACTGGATGTGGCCACGTCACACCGGCGACTTTTCAATGTTTAGGGTTTACACTTCAGCCGAAGGAACTCCTGCCGATTATTCTGAAGAAAATATTCCTATGAAATCCAAGCACTTTCTTCCTGTAAATATTGCTGGTGTTGAAAAAGGTGATTTTGCAATGATAATGGGAAATCCTGGCGGAACCGATCGCTATATGTCATCTTTTGCTGTTGATTTGGCAATAAGAGAATCAAATATGACTATTGTAAAAATTCGTGAAGAAAAACTTAGCATTATGCGCGAAGGTATGGATGCTGATGAGTCAGTTCGATTGCAGTATGCTTCAAAATATGCGCGTATAGCAAACTACTGGAAATATTTTATTGGTCAAACAAAAGGGTTGAAGCGTTTAAAAATAAAGGATAAAAAACAACAGCAAGAGGCTGAGTTTATGAACTGGGTTAACAAATCTTCTGACACAAAAGAAAAATATGGAGAAACTATTAATCTAATATCTTCAGCCTATGAGACAATTGCAGAAACCAACCTCGAAAAATGGTATTTTATTGAAGCCATTTATCGTGGGCCAGAAATTTTAGGCTATGCCTATAAATTCAGTAAGTTGGAAAAAGCAATGGAAGAAAAAGACAATGATGAGAAAGTAAACAAAATGATTGAAGGAATGAAATCAGGAGCCGACAAACAGTTTAAAGATTACAATATGGTAATTGATAAAAATATGTTTGCTTCAATGATGCAAATGTTCCATCAGAATGTTCCTTTGGATCAGCAGCCAGCCTACTTACTTGAAATGGACAAAAAATTCAAAGGCAACTACAATGATTACGCAGATTATATTTTCGAAAAATCAATTTTTGCCGACAAATCAAAAGTTGAAGATTTCTTAAATAAGCCAAAAGCAAAAACTTTGAAAAAAGATCCTGCAATGGTTGCAGTAAAAGCCTTTTTTAAAAACTATATGACAATTGCCGGTCAAAGTAAAGAAGCAAATGAAAAACTTGAAAAAGGCCATCGTTTGTACATTGCCGGATTAAGGGAAATGAACCCCAACAAAAACTTTTATCCCGATGCCAACTTTACAATGAGGCTTACTTATGGTACTGTTGAGGATTATTACCCTGCCGATGCTGTTCATTATGAGTACTTTACAACAATGGACGGAATAATGCAAAAAGAAGATCCTTCAACATGGGAATTTATTGTGCCAGCCAAACTAAAGGAAATTTACAACACAAAAGATTATGGCGAATATGCAAATGCTGATGGAAGCATGCATGTTTGTTTCTTAACTACTCACGATATCACCGGTGGTAATTCAGGAAGCCCTGTAATTAATGCCAATGGTGAACTTATCGGACTTGCTTTCGACGGTAACTGGGAAGCAATGAGTGGTGATATTGCCTTTGAGCCGGAACTACAAAGGACAATTAATGTTGACATCCGCTATGTAATGCTTATAATTGATAAATATGCAGGTGCTCAAAACCTAATTGATGAAATGACCATCATTAAAGAAAGACCTGTGTTTATTGAAGAGGTTCCAAAAGAAGGTGTTAGCGAAGAAATTATAGAAGAAGTTCTGGAAGAAGAAGCCATTAAATAATTATTGAAAAAATAATTTTTTGAAAGGGGGTCTTTTATGACTCCCTTTTTTTTATTCTAAAGTTGATTAGGTTTTATACAACAACAACAAAAATGATTGGGTTTATTTATGACACACCCCTGCCTTTGCCGAAACGGCTACGTGCAGGCAGGCCTGATTCCCCTCTCAAGAGTGGATAGTTGGAAATCATTTTTTTGTTTTTAATCACAGTTTTTTAACTTTTAACAACTTGTCCTATCAAGATTGTTTTAATCTATTACTTTTATAATTAATTATTTGCTCCTGAAATTTTCGTTTTATTTTGCAATAAAACTGTTGTTTTTCAGTTAATAATGCACATATTATCAAAAACTGATAAAATTTAAATTGCATGAAAATCAAATACACTTTGCTAGTTAGTGTTTTTTTACTTACAGCTAATTATATTTTTTCGCAAATACCCGCTATTGGCGAATGGCGTACTCACATGCCTTACGATAAAGTAATTGACATTGCTGTGGCCGACAACATAATTTATGCTGCCACACCTTATAATTTATTTACCTACAACACAGAGGATAATCGCACCGAAAGGTTTGATAAAATAAAAGGATTAAGTTCGGTGGGAGTTACAAAAATAGGTTTCAACACTCAACGCAAAGAAGTTCTTGTAGCATATTCCAATGCTAACCTTGATGTTATTGATGCTGATCAGAATGTTATAAATATCTCAGACATTAAAGACAAGGATATTCTTGGCAACAAAACAATTAACAATATTGTATTTAAAGATAAACTGGCATATCTGTCCTGTGGTTTTGGTATTGTTGTTTTAGATATGGAAAAAAGGGAAATTCGCGATACTTATTACATTGGTGAAGAAGGATCAGCAGTAAATGTACTCGACTTAACGTTTAACGAATCTCATTTCTACGCATCAACTGAGTCAGGTATTTATTATGCCGATGTAAATGCAAACAACCTTGCCGACTTTAACCAGTGGACAAAAGATTTAAGTCTTATCCATCCCGATTTACCTTACAATTTAATAGAAAGTTTTCAGGGAAAAATTTATACTAACTATTACAGTCAGAAATTTAATCAGGATACACTCTTTGTTTATGATGGACAAAACTGGGATTATTTTTCATTAGATAATCCTTCTGAACATCACCAGATGAATGCTATTGGCGACAAATTACTACTTGTAAACCGCTACAACACTATGGTTTACAACACAAATATGGAAATTGATTATAAAATAAAAAAGCCTAGTGATGAATCGCTTGAAAATTTTGCTGCTCAACTAGACAAAGATGGTAATGTTTGGATAGGTGATAAGTGGAAAGGAATGCTCAAAACCTGGGATAACGGCAGGCAGGGAGAAATAATAAAGCCCAATGGTCCGTCGTCAAAAGAAGTGTTTGCTATGGATGCATTCGGTCCTTCTCTTTGGGTAGCATCGGGCGGACATCAATCTGACTGGGCGAAACTCTATAATCATTATGGCGTATTTTCTTTTATTGAAGAAGAGTGGGTTACCCACAATAAAAAAAATACCCCTGCTTTTGATACAATTACCGACTGGGTTTGTGCAAAAGTTGACAATGCAAACCCCTCAATTGCCTATATTGGAACCTGGGGAGGGGGTTTATTAAAATTTGAAGATAACCAATTGGTAGAAATTTTTGATCAAAACAATAGCAGTTTACAACCTCATGTATCAGTTCCAAAATATACATTTGTCAGTGGTATTGATTTCGACAGTCAGCATAATTTATGGATAGCAAATTCTTCTTCAAATGATGTTTTATCGGTAATGAAAAACGATGGAAGCTGGAAGGCTTTTAACTTGGGAGGCACAATGAGTGCTGCCGATATTAGTGAACTTATTGTTGATAAACAGGATCAAAAATGGATAATTAAACGCAAAGATGGATACCTTGCTGTTTTCAACGATAACCATACAATAGATGATATTTCTGATGATAACATAAAAATTCTATCGGCAGCAACCGGAAACGGTGCTATACCCGGCAATAAAGTTTACTCATTTGCTGTTGACCATGATGGTGAAGTATGGGTAGGTACCGACGAAGGTGTATGTGTATTTTATTCACCATCAAGCATTTTTGAGCCCGGTGCAAATTACGATGCCTCACAAATATTGGTGCCACGAAACGACGGCACAGGCCTTGCTGATATTTTGCTTGAAACAGAAACCGTTACTGCAATTACAATTGATGGTGCTAACAAAAAATGGATAGGCACTGATAGGGCTGGAGTTTTTCTTTTGTCGGAAGATGGTCTGAAACAAATTCATCATTTCGATGTTGACAATAGCCCATTGCTTTCAAACAATATTACCGATATTGCAATTAATGAAAATGGGGAAGTATTTTTTGGTACTGCCAATGGAATAATTTCCTACAAAAGTACTACTGCTCCAGAACCACCCGGAGGACTTAACAATGTTTATGCTTACCCAAATCCCGTTAGGGAAAACTTTACAGGCCTAATTGGAATTAAAGGTTTAGTAAACGATGCCTCAGTTAAAATTACCGATTCTTATGGAAACCTTGTTTACGAAACACACTCTGAAGGCGGACAGGCCGTTTGGGATGGCAGGGATTTTAATGGAAGGCGTGCCGCAACAGGTGTTTACCTCGTTTTTGTTACCAATAGTGATGGTACAGAAAAAGTGGCAACAAAAATTCTTTTCATTAATTAAGCAAAAGTGCTCAAGCAAAGCCGTGGCATAGTTTTAAACTTTATAAAATACTCTGAATCGAGTATTATTGCCAAGATATTTACCGAAGAGTTTGGGTTACAATCGTATTCTGTAAAAGGAGTTAGAAGCAAAAAATCGAAGACAAAGATTGCGCTATTCGAACCACTTACACAGGTTGAAATTATTGCTTACCAAAAAGAGAATAAATCAATCCACAACCTAAGGGAAATAAGGGTTTCTTATGCTTATCAGTCAATTCCTTTTGATGTTACCAAACGGGCAATTTTATTTTTTTTAGATGAAATACTAATAAAGACAATTAAGGAAGAAAGCCCCTTAAAAGATCTTTTCGAATGGCTGAGTCATGCCCTTACTTGGTTCGATCTCAAGGAAGAAAACCCACTTAATTTTCACCTTGTTTTTATGATGCAGTTGACCCGCTTTTTAGGCTTTTACCCTAAAAAAGACCCTACATCAAATTATCAGTTTTTTAATTTGGAGAGTGGTCAGTTTT
>JAOZNY010000300.1 GCA_029933565.1 Bacteroidales bacterium | reverse complement strand
TCATCAATAATCTTGTCGACAGTTTGCTTATTTAAATTGTAAAATGTCATTAAAGTATCGGCTTGCTTGGCAACTTTATAATCATCGGCCGATTTGCCTTCTGCCTTAAGCAGTCTATCCATGCGATAAACATTCTGATACTTTTCTTTGTAAAAATCCCAGTCGAGTTCCTTTAAGTCAAAATAGCCATCATATTGCGAAATAATTCCTTCTTCGTTTACAATTAAATTAAGCTTATGCTGAATATCGCTCCATCGTTCAATCTCTTTTTCTGTCAACGAAATTTTATCCAGAATCTCTTCGGAATCATCCCAAATCATTTCTAATATTTCGTGGACTTTTCCAAAAAGCCAGGCGACCATCAAATTTGTATAGGCATTATCTTTTAGGCCGCCTTCATCGCTGTTGGGGTAACTTTCGTGAAACTCATCGGGCCCCATTACTTTATTAATGGAATATTTTCCTGTTTCACTATTAAGTTCAGCTTTGCTGGCCCAAAACCTAATAATTTCAAACAGCATCTCTGCTCCGTATTTTTTCATGAAATCCACATCGCCCGATGTATTAACATACTGCCAAACATTATAGGCTATTGCAAGCGAAACATGTCGCTGTAGCGAAGAGTGATCGTCGCCCCACTCACCCGATAAAGGGTTGAGGTGCACAACCTGAGTTTCTTCGCTGCCGTCGCTACCACTTTGCCATGGGAACATTGCACCTTTGTAACCGTATTCTTTGGCGTATTCTTTTGCCTTATTCAAACGGCGATATCGGTACATCAAAATTTCGCGCGCAGTTTCAGGAAAGTGAATATTGTAAAATGGAAGAATGAAAAGTTCGTCCCAAAAAATATGACCACGGTAAGCCTCGCCATGTAGCCCCCTTGCAGTTATGCTCGCATCAAGTTTTTTGTTGTGTGGTGATGCCGAAACTAACAAATGGTATATGTGTAGTCTCATTAATCGCTGCGACAAACGGTCGCCTTCAATTTTAATATCTGCTTTGCTCCAAAGTTCGGTCCACGAAAGTTTACTTGCTGAAAACAGATAGTTGAAATCAGTAATGTTTTTTAATGAATTTTTTGCCTCTAATAATATATCACCATCGGTTTCCAAAGACGAAAAGATGCTGACTATTTTCTGTATCTCAACACTTTTTCCTTTCTGAATTTCGTAATCAGCATAGGTGTAAACTATTCCATCATCGGTGCTAACACCAAAATTCACATCCTGCTTGCTAATGAGTTTGGTGGCTTCGGCTATTTCAATATTTGATTGACTAGTTTTTACTTTTAGAAATGAAAAATTGTTTTCGCCTCCCTGCTCAACAGGCTCAAGATGTTTTGAATTCAGGGTTTTATACCTATCAACACCTTCGTTAATTATTGTGCCATCCAAAGCCGATGCAATACTTAATGCACCTGTATAATTTAGTGCAGTGAGTTTGTATTTTATGGCTGCCAGATGAGGATTATGCATGCTTGCCATTCTTTCCGACTCAACTAAAGTTTTATGCCCTTCAGCATCGGTAACAATCATTGATCTGCTTAGTAAACCTGTTTTTAGATTTAAGCAGCGGTGCAGATTTTCGATATTAATTTCATTGAGATTAATCCAGGGCTCATCTTCAATTTTAAAGCGTATTGCAAGCCAGTTTGGGACATTAACAAAATCTTCATTCCAAATATCTCTTCCGGAAATTGGTGTTGCCAAACGATTATAAACTCCTGCAATGTATGTGCCCGGATAGTTATATTTATTTGCTGAGGATTCCTCCATTGCACCTCGAGTGCCGAAAAAACCATTGCCAACTGTTAGCAGTGCCTCACGCGATTTTTCTCTGGATGCATCGTAACCATAATAATTTATTTTCCACGAATCTTCTTCAGAACCTTCTTCAAACCATTTTTCAATTTCTTCGAAATCAAAATCTACAATGTCTTTTACAACCACATCGGCACCATTTTCGTAAAGTGCCTGCTCGTTATTTTCGCGTGCCAGACCAAGCACCAAACCGAAGTTACCATTTTTCCCTGCTGCCACTCCCGATGCAGCATCTTCTACCACAACTGAACGCGAATAATCGCAGCCGAGGTTTTTTGCCGCTGTAAGGAAAATGTCAGGAGCAGGTTTGCCATTTAATCCGGTTTTGGCTGAAACAACACCATCAACACGGGTTTCAACCAAATGAGAAAGGCCGGCTGCCTCCAAAACGGCTTCGCAGTTTTTACTTGAGGATGCTACACCTAGCCTGATTCCTTCTCCTTTAAGGCGTTCCATTAATTTTACTGTGCTGGGAAAAACCTCTACTCCGTCATTTTTTAGTACTTCGTTGAAGGCTTCATTTTTTCTGTTTCCTAAACCACAAACTGTTACATTTTCGGTTGAATCCTCAGGGCTTCCAAAGGGGAGTTCTATATTTCTGGATTCCAGAAACGATTTAACACCATCGTAGCGTGGTTTACCATCAACGTAGGTTAGGTAGTCATTGGACGTAAACTCGATGAATTCTGTATTTTCATTTTCAGCCTTTTCTTTAAGATAGGAATCGAACATCTTTTTCCAGGCATGGCTGTGAACTTCAGCAGTTTTGGTAATCACACCATCGAGGTCGAAGATTATGGCATCTATGTTTTTATGTGGCATTTCTTTATGGAATCAATCTGATTTTTATTGCTGCAAATTTGTAAAAATAATCAAAACGAAAGTGTTGATTTTTGAATAGTTAGTAAGTTATTTGGTAGAAAAGGTAGTTGAATGGTTTACTAGGCTAATGCAAACGGTTGCGGAGCTTATTGAAAATGTTTGAATATGAAAATAGTATCGTTCTATAATTGTAATATTCGACAGTTTCAAGCAATATCATTTATATTCGTTATTTCAATCTATTTATTTTAAAATTCCTACTAATCTTAAAACAAAGCATCGGCCTCATTGCAAGAAGTTGAAAAACCAGAATCTCCAATACGGATG
>JAOZNY010000299.1 GCA_029933565.1 Bacteroidales bacterium | reverse complement strand
ATGACAGCCATGGTAGGGGTAATATTTCAATTGATTTTATACCTCACACAAAAAAGCCGCACCTTTATGGGATGCGGCTTTTTTAAGATATTTTATTAGAAGTTCTAAATAACACCAAGATCAAGCATTGCGTTGGCAACTTTCATAAATCCAGCAACATTTGCTCCTTTAACGTAATCAGTACTGCCATCATCTCTTGTACCATATTTTACACAAGCCTCATGAATACTTTTCATAATATGATGAAGTTTAGCATCAACCTCTTCTCTTGTCCATGCAATTTTCATTGAGTTTTGACTCATCTCAAGTCCTGAAGTAGCAACGCCACCAGCGTTAACTGCTTTTGCAGGTCCAAATAAGATACGATTAGATTGGAATACATGCATTGCATCAGGTATACATGGCATATTAGCACCTTCAGCTACACATAGGCAACCATTGTTTACTAATGTCTCGGCATCGTTTTTATCTACTTCATTTTGAGTAGCACAAGGCAAAGCAACATCAACTTTAACTTCCCAAGGACGTTTGCCTGCATAGAATTTAGCTTCAGGAAACTCTTCGGCATAAGGAGAAACAATATCCATATTGGTAGCTCTCAACTCAAGCATATAGTCAATCTTCTCTCCACTAATACCCTCCGGATCGTAAATATAACCATCTGGTCCTGAAAGTGTAACAACCTTTCCGCCTAACTCTGTTACTTTAAGAGCTGCGCCCCAGGCAACATTACCAAAGCCAGAAATAGCAACAGTTTTACCTTCAAAAGTTTCATTTTTAGTGGCAAGCATTTCCTTTGCAAAATAAACAGTTCCAAAACCAGTGGCTTCCGGACGGATAAGACTACCACCCCAACCAAGACCTTTGCCTGTTAAAACGCCTACGTGCTCTCGTTGAAGTTTTTTATACATTCCAAACATGAAACCAATTTCTTTTCCTCCTACGCCAATATCGCCGGCAGGGACATCAGTTTCAGGACCAATTATTTTCCAAAGTTCAAGCATAAATGCCTGACAGAAACGCATGATTTCGTTGTCTGATTTACCTTTTGGGTTAAAATCAGATCCCCCTTTACCGCCACCCATAGGCAGAGTAGTAAGAGCGTTTTTGAAAATCTGTTCAAAACCTAAAAATTTAAGTATTGAAAGGTTAACACTAGGGTGGAAGCGAAGTCCCCCTTTATAAGGTCCTATTGCATTGTTAAACTGAATTCTGTATCCTAAGTTAACAAATACTTTTCCTTCATCGTCCATCCAAGGAACTTTAAAGGTAAGAACTCTGTCAGGTTCAATTAGTCGTTCAATAATTCCTGCTGCTTCAAATTGAGGGTTTTCGTTAACTACCTCTTCAATTGATTCAAGTACTTCGTGTACAGCCTGGTGGTATTCAAGTTCACCGGGATGTTTTTTCACCAACTCGTTCATTATGTTGCTCAAGTCCATGATATTATTTTTTAGTTATTAATTATTAATGTTAATTATTATCACTGTTAATTAAATAACAGGATTTAATTTATGCTGCAAAAGTATTCTAATTATGATTACGTAATCTATTTAAAATGTAAAAATATGTATTTTATATGATTTCTAAATAGTAATTTTTAATTCCACTGTTTGCTAATTATTTACTTGTATAAAAATTAATATTTTAAATAGTAATAATATTGAGTTTCTTATTGAAATATTAATTAACTATAAAATTAGTTAAAAAAACTTGACATTCATAAATACTTTATTATCTTCGCAATAATTAACTATAAAATTAGTTATAGAATAAATTGAGATTATTTATTATGGTACGATTAACAAAAGCAGAAGAACAGATAATGCAAGTTTTATGGAAATTGGAAAGTGCATTTGTAAAAGATGTGATAGGGGAGTTGCCTTTGCCAAAACCAGCTTACAATACAGTGTCGACAATTATAAGGATTTTGGAGAAAAAAAAATTTGTGAGTTATAAGTCGCACGGTAAATCGCATGAGTATTTTGCATTGGTTAGCAAAGCAGAATATAGGAAAAACCAGTTTGGAGGATTTGTGAGGAATTATTTTGAAAACTCTTATAAATCGCTTGCCTCTTTTTTTACAAATGAAGAAAACTTAAGTTTGGAAGAACTTGTGGAAATTCAGTCACTCATAGAAAAGGAAATAGAAAAGAAAAAGAATAATAAGTAAATAACAGAAAAATGGTAACACTTTTTGATTACTTAATAAAGTCGGCATTTAGCATTACGATTCTTTATATGGTATTCCATTTATTTTTTCGGAATAGAGTATCGTTTATGTTTAATAGGGTATTATTGATAAGCATTGTTCTTTTCGGCTTAATTGTCCCAATGCTGTCCTTCAACATTAATAGTGTATTAAATTTTAGTTCGCCTTACGCAAGTACTATTATAAACAGCGAAGGGCTAATTACAGTTAATTTGAAAGAAATAGTCATTAACAGCGAAACTCAATACAAACTTTTTGGGATGTCTTTTATTAAGATTATAGCACTAGTTTATTTGTTAATTAGTTTGGTTTTGGGTTTATGGTTTGTATTAAAGGTTGTCCGTTTATTCATGCTTACACGAAAAAATGAGACCAGAACTATTGATGGTTTCAAGTTTGTTTTCCTAAACGATAATTATCCCACCTTTTCTTTCTTCAACATTGTTTTTATCCATAAAAAACTGTTTGATAGCAAAGTGGAGTCGGAAAAGATTATTGAGCACGAAGGGGTGCATTCTGTACAAAGGCACAGCATCGATTTATTATTTGCCGAATTATTAATTATCATTCAATGGTTTAATCCCATTGTGTATTTCATAAGAAAATCAATAAAAGAAAACCATGAGTTTTTAGCAGATAAAGGAATTTTAAAAAATGATTTTGATATTCCTGATTATAAACTTCTGCTTTTGCGAAACTCAACAACAATAAGAACCGGTTCGATTACACATAATTTTAGTTATTCACTTATTAAAAAAAGATTTAA
>JAOZNY010000298.1 GCA_029933565.1 Bacteroidales bacterium | reverse complement strand
AAGAAGGATTTATTTATAGAACATCAAACACTCAAACAATTTGCGGTAGTGCTTTATTGAAAACGATATGTTTTTGTTAGTGTTCAATGATATGATTTTTGCAAAGATAGTTCATCTTTTAAATATCTAGCAGTGTGGCTTTCTTTGTTCTTAATAATTTCTTCGGGGGTCCCGAAGCAAATTATTTTTCCTCCTGCATCACCACCTTCCGGCCCAAGGTCTATAACATGATCAGCAACTTTTATTACCTCCATATTGTGTTCAATAATTATTACCGTATTGCCTTTGTTAACAAGACGGTTTATTACCCCAAGCAATACATTAACATCTTCAAAGTGGAGTCCTGTAGTTGGCTCATCGAGTATGTAAAGTGTTTTTCCGGTATCTCTTTTCGAAAGTTCTGTTGCCAGTTTAACCCTTTGTGCCTCACCACCTGAAATTGTAGTTGATGACTGTCCCAGAGTTAGATAGCCTAGGCCAACATCCTGCATTGTCTTTAATTTTATAAGAATCTTTGGGATGTTCTCAAAAAACTCAACTGCCTGATTAATGGTCATGTCGAGAACATCGTTTATGGACTTTCCTTTAAACCTTACTTCAAGTGTTTCGCGGTTATAGCGTTTTCCATAGCATTCGTCGCATTGTACGTAAACATCCGGAAGGAAATTCATCTCAATTGTTTGAACCCCTGCTCCCTGACATTTTTCGCATCTGCCACCCTTAACATTAAATGAATATCTGCCGGCTTTGTAGCCTCTTATTTTTGATTCGGGTAAATTGCCAAACAGTTTCCTCACTTCGTCAAATAATTTTGTGTAAGTGGCTGGGTTTGATCGTGGTGTTCGGCCAATGGGTGCCTGATCAATGTCTATTACCTTGTCAATGTTTTTTAATCCCTCAATACTTTCATATTTCAATGGGTCTTTTAACGCCCTGAAAAAGTGATGATTTAATATTGGGTAAAGGGTTTCGTTAATCAAAGTTGATTTGCCACTGCCAGATACTCCTGTAACGCAAATCAGTTTGCCTAAAGGAAATTCAACATCTACATTTTTGAGATTGTTGCCGTTTGCTCCGATTAGTCTAAGGACTTTTCCATTACCCACTCGTCGGGTTTTTGGAATGGATATTTCTCTTTTTCCGTTTAAGTATTCTGCCGTTATGCTTCCATTGTTTAGAATTTCTTCAGGAGTACCGCTGGCGACTATTTTACCACCGTGTCTTCCGGCTCCGGGACCAATATCAATAACATGGTCGGCAGCTAGAATTGTGTCTTTGTCGTGTTCCACAACCATCACTGAATTTCCAATATCCCTTAAATCCTTAAGCGCATAAATTAATTTATGGTTGTCGCGTTGGTGAAGACCAATGCTTGGCTCATCTAGAATGTAAAGAACACCAGTTAGTCGTGATCCTATTTGCGTTGCCAGCCTTATCCGTTGTGCTTCACCACCAGAAAGGCTACGTGCAGGGCGATTAAGGTTTAAATATTCAATACCTACTTCTAGCAGAAAGTCGAGGCGAGTGTTAATTTCCCTCAAGACTTCTTTCCCAATAGTGAGTTGTTTCTTGCTCATTTGACTTTCTGCTGTCGATAACCATTTCTTGAGATTGGAGAGATCCATACGTGCCAATTCGGAAATATTGTTTCCGGCAATTTTGAAATTTAGGGATTCTTTTTTTAGCCTGTCGCCATTACAATCCGGACACTCAAGATGGTTCATAAAAGTTGAAGCCCACTTTTTTGAAGTTTTTGAAGTAGTATCCTTGCTATAATTCTCAATGTATTTTATTATCCCTTCAAAGGAAAGTGAATAGGTACGTGTAATACCGAGATATTCTTTTTTTACATCGAAAGATTCCTCGGAGCCATTTAAAATGGTATTCATTCCTGCTTCAGGAATATCTTTTAATGGAGTGCTAAGGTCGAAGCCGTATTTGATTCCTATGGTCTCCAATTGGTTATAAACCCAGTTGTTTTTGTATTCGCCCAGGGGTTTTATGCCACCTCTTTTTATTGAAAGACTTTTGTCGGGCATAACTTTTCTCAAGTCAATTTCGGCAATATTGCCCAAACCATTACAGCGAGGGCATGCCCCATAAGGTGAGTTGAAAGAGAAGGTATTAGGTTCCGGTTCATCATAAGAAGTCCCGGTAGTTGGGCACATTAGTTTTTTACTAAAATGCTTGACTTCTTCAGAATCATCTTCCTTAAGCATAACAACTCCCTTGCCTTGTTTCATTGCAGTGGTTATTGTTTTTTTAATGCGTGATTTATCTTTATTAGTAACTTTAAGTCTGTCGATAACCACCTCAATGTCATGCACTTTATATCTGTCAACTTGAAGTCCGAAAGCAATTTCACGTATTTCGCCATCAATTCTGATACGCAAAAATCCTTGTTGCCTTATTTGTTCAAATAGTTCACGGTAATGGCCCTTTCTACCTTTCACTAAAGGAGCCAGAAAAGTAACTCCTTTGCCCTGGTATTTTTCAATAATAATATCAATAATCTGCTCTTCGGTGTATTGAACCATCTTCTCGCTTGTGTGAAAAGAAAATGCCTCAGAAGCACGTGCAAACAGTAAACGCAGAAAATCGTAAACCTCAGTAATTGTACCAACTGTTGAGCGTGGATTTCGGTTAACCGATTTCTGTTCGATGCTAATTACCGGACTCAATCCATTAATTTTGTCTACGTCGGGGCGTTCCATGCTGCCAATAAACTGGCGTGCATAGGCCGAAAGGGTTTCCATATACCTACGCTGGCCTTCGGCATAAATTGTATCGAATGCCAATGATGATTTTCCGCTACCACTTAAGCCGGTTATTACCACAAGTTCGTCTCGTGGAATTGTGACGTCCAAATTTTTTAGATTGTGGACACGGGCACCAAGTATTTCAAGATTGTTGTTATTCTTTTGCAATTGTTATTTTTATATTTGACCCTTTGGGGTATTAAATATGTCACCCCTACGGGGTT
>JAOZNY010000297.1 GCA_029933565.1 Bacteroidales bacterium | reverse complement strand
AGCAGTGCTGCAGCATTGGCAAGCCTTAAAGTTATTCTTGATGAAAAACTACATTTAAAAGCGAATAAAAAAGGTAAGGCAATTGCCACAAAACTACAGGCACATCCTAAGATTAAGGAAATAAGGCAAATTGGTTTGATGCTTGGAGTGGAACTTAAAAAAGAATATTCTGCATCAAAAATGGTCAAAATCTTACAAAACAACAAAATGATAGTTGATCAGTTTTTGTTTAACGAAAGCAGTTTCCGCATTGCCCCTCCCCTAACCATAAGCGAGGATGAAATTAAATTGGTAATAGAAAAAGTAATTGATAGTCTGGACGAATTAAAATGACAGTTTTTAGTTTACCTGAGGAGAATATCTTTCCGCTACCAGAACTGGCCGAGGAAGATGGCTTACTTGCCGTGGGTGGTGATTTAAGTCCTGAAAGATTAATTAATGCCTATGCAAATGGTATTTTTCCCTGGTATTCCGACGATTCTCCAATATTGTGGTGGTCGCCAAACCCAAGGATGATTTTGTTTCCTAAAGAGTTTAAACGAAATAAAAGTTTGAGCAAAATTATACAAAAGGGAATATTTGAAGTTAAATTTGACAATGATTTTGAGGGAGTTATCAAAAACTGTGCAATAGCGAAACGTGAAAATCAGGATGGAACGTGGTTAACTGATGAAATGATTAATGCCTACATAAAATTGTACGAACTAGGATTTGCACATTCCGTAGAAACATATTTTGATAACAATCTGGTAGGCGGACTTTATGGTGTTTCCATAGGAAAAGCATTTTTTGGAGAATCGATGTTTCACAAAAAAACCGATGCCTCAAAAGTTGCCCTTTGGCATTTAGTTGAAAAATTACTGGAATGGGATTTTGATTTTATTGACGTTCAACAGGAAACCAAACATTTAAAAAGCATGGGGGCAAATGCGGTAGAAAGGGAAAAGTTTTTAATTTTACTGGAAATTGCAATAAAGAAAGAGGGAAATATTAATAAATGGAATTAATAAATGGAAGAGAGTAAAGAGTTTATGAATGAGGCCATTAAGTTGGCTGAAAGTAATATTGAGAAACAAAATGGAGGACCGTTTGGAGCAGTTATAGTTAAAGATGGGAAAATTGTAGGTCGTGGAAACAATCAGGTTACTTCGCAAAACGACCCCACAGCCCATGCCGAGGTGCAAGCAATTAGGAATGCCTGCAAAAACCTTAATACTTTTAATCTTGAGGGATGTGAAATATATGCCAGTTGCGAACCATGCCCCATGTGCCTGGGAGCAATTTATTGGGCACGCCTCGACAAACTTTTTTATGCCGGAACTAAAGACGATGCCGCAAAAGCCAATTTTGACGATTCGTTTATTTACAAAGAGTTTAACCTTCCAAAAGGAGAACGTTCAATTCCTTCATCTCAGTTAATGCGCGACAAAGCAGTGGAGGTATTCGACCAATGGATTGAAAGTGAGAATAAAATACCGTATTAAGGAATACTATGGCTTCTATGGTTAAATAGCAATAGCAGCAACAGTACCAACAGTAGCAAACCATGGACAACAATAATCTAAACAAAGCCGTAGAGGCACTAAGAACTTCTAACCACAATTTTGCATTTACTGGGGCAGGAATCTCAATTGAAAGTGGAATTCCTCCCTTTAGGGGAGAAACAGGGCTTTGGAGCAAATACGACCCAATAGTTCTTGATCTTAATTATTTCAAAACAAATTCAAAGGAAAGTTGGGCAGTAATCAAGGAAATATTTTACGATTTCTTTGGAAAAGCAAAACCAAATGATGCCCATTTCGCACTTGCAAAAATGGAAAATGCCGGCTTATTGAACTCAGTGGTCACACAAAATATCGACAATCTGCATCAGGAAGCGGGCAGTAAAACTGTTTGGGAATTTCATGGTAATTCGCACACACTTGAATGCACTGAATGCAAAACAAAATACAAAATTAAAGATCTTGATTTTGAAAGCCTTCCGGTTATTTGTCCGAAATGCAAGGGTTTAGTAAAACCTGATTTCATTTTCTTTGGAGAGGGAATTCCAACTTTGGCTTACGAAAAATCGATGGAAGAAGCCACTAATGCAGATGTTGTTTTGGTAATTGGAACTACGGGAGAAATAATGCCTGCCAGTTATATCCCTCAAATTGCAAAACAAAACGGGGCAACCATAATTGAAATTAACCCTGAACCATCTAACTTTACAAATAGCATTACCGACATTTATTTAAAGGCAACTGCAACAGAAGCGATGAATGAACTCTTATCTAAGTTGTTGGATAATTAGTTATTGGTTAATTGGTAGATTCTTCGACAACCTAACTCTATACTCACATTTGTATCGTAACTTGATAACCATGACAACTTGATAACAACGATAATCCGACAACCTGCCTTATTTATAATTCAATATTTTAATTGGATTTTGTCTTGTGTCAAAAACGTCTACAATTTCTACCCTGCTCTTTTTGGTGTTATTCCAATAAATTATCTTGTAATTTTTGAATACTAAATATCGAAAGTTTTGGAAACGATTTTTTAAAAGTTCTTCTTTTTGTCCAGTATTTGGATGAGTTCTTAGAATTGCAGTTTTATTTTCTATGCCTAGTACTATTTTCCTGGCAACTTTTAAACTTGCTTTTTCTTGATAATAATAAAATATTTTATGAAGTTCTTGTTTTGAAAAGTCGGTTCAATATATATTTAGTCCCATTTCTCAATCTGAGATAGCAATTCACCGGATTCAGTAACTCGCTCATTATTGGAGTCTTCCATTGAAATATCAATTCTTTTATTAAATTCCTCTAATGTCATCGGTTCTAGTTCATCACTGGCAATTCTCTTTTTTTCTTGTTTTAGTAGTTTTTCAAAACGGAGAATTATTTCTTCGCTCTGAAAATTCAAAAACTCTTTAATAAATGATATTTTTCTTGTTTGTAAATCCATGACACATTTATTTTATTCAAAGATACAACATTTTTC
>JAOZNY010000296.1 GCA_029933565.1 Bacteroidales bacterium | reverse complement strand
TTTTTTACTTCAGACAAATTAGGTGCTTCTGGCATTGCTAGCAATAAGATAAATCTTTCCGTTTTGATGATTACTCAGAAACTTTATACTGCAAATTAGTAGCAAACATCAACTCTTCAAATGTTTTATTCAATGATTTACTTTCAAAGTTATGTGCAACAAGTTCTTTTTGGAACTGTACGTAATCACCAACTTTTACATCAGCCTTTTCTACTACTATCCAAAATGTTATTTCTGTCTTTTCTTTTATTTCAATAAAAGTATAACCCCCTCCTTGTTCAACATTAACAACCTCACCTTGATAAAAAGGTTTTACCGTTTCCTTTTCATCCTTATCACCAACCATTTTATTTATATGCGTATGTTCTGTGTTGTTCTGAAAAACCTTAGTAATACTATCTTTTTTTATTAGGGCAAATACTATACCTACAACTAAGAGTAATAACCCAACTATCTTTATTATTTTCATCTGTTTAAAATTTCTCGCAAAGGCGCAAAGACGCAAAGAAATATTTGATTATTCCCTTGTGTGTCGATATTTCTTTGCCATGTTAATTTCACGTGTTTATTTTATTAATTTTCTTTTAGAGTAACTTGAAACTGTTATTAGCAAAATTATTCCTATTGTATAATATACCCAATTAGGAATTGGGACAGGGTGGCCTGTAGCATAAGAGTGTAGACCAGCCAAATAAAAATTAACCCCATAATAAGTCATTAATATTGAGTAGAATGCTATTACTGAAAGCACCGAAAAAAGATAAGGACTGTATATATTTTTGATAAGTCGAAAATGTATCACAAAAGTATAAACCAATATAGAGACATAGGCCCAGGTTTCTTTTGGGTCCCAACCCCAATAACGACCCCATGATTCATTTGCCCAAATGGCTCCCAAAAAATTACCCATAACTAAAAGTATTAAGCCTAGCGTTATAGTAACTTCATTAATAATAGCTATGTTGTTAATGTGTGTATCAATATGCAATCGTTTTTTGCTTCTTAACATAAATAGTATTAGAGTTATAATTCCAAGAATAGCCCCTACCCCAAAAAACCCATAACTTGCAGTAATAACAGAAACATGCACACTAAGCCAATATGATTTTAATACCGGAACAAGGCTTGTTATCTCCGGGTCTATCTCCCCCAAATATGCAGCAAAAACAAAAACCCCAGCCATCATAAAAGAAGCAGATAGGGCGATAGTCGATTTTCTTAAAAAAACTACCCCAGTAAATATAGCCGCAAAGGCAATATAAACCATTGTTTCGTAAGTGTTGGAGATGGGTGCATATCCTCCAATATACCAACGTATACCAATGCCAAAAGCATGCACTAATAATAGCGAAAAGGATATTACAATTATAATGGTTTTAATATTTGGGTTATAAATTCTATTGTAAAACATTGAACTTAAATCATATATGAACAACACTAAACCAAACAAAAGATAAATAATAGAAAGTTTGATAAAAAGCGCCATTTTATTAAACCATATTTCTACATCAAGTTTTTTTTGCGTTGGCATAACAACATTACCAAATTCTTTTTGATACTTTTTAATTTCTTGGATGTGTATTAAACCTTCTTTATAGTTTATGTTGTAGGCCGCATCGAGCAAACGGCCAGTACTTACTTTTAATTGACTATTTTCAACAGTTGCAAACATTGTTTTAAAATCCACCCATTTATTTAACTCATCATTAGGTAATGGAAAAATGGTTAGAAGTACTCCTCGATACGACATAAATGTTATATTAAGTCGTTCATCAACTTTTATGAGGTCTCTCTCGTAAGTTCCTCTTTGTGCGGGAACTAATTGATTAGCAAGTTCCACTTCAGCAGTCAGTTTGTAATTGCCATCAATATCAAAAAAATCAGTGAATTTTACTAACTTTTGATTTTCATCAACACCTAATAGTTTGCGTAACCTGGGAGTCTTTATTTTGATAATATTAACTTTTTTCCAAATATTTGGACGTGAAAACATCCCCAATATTACTTGATTGGCACTCATTCCTTGCCACGAACTTTTTCCTGTAAGTTTATTAAGTACTTCTCTGTTTTGCGTATCTAATGGTTTCATTCGCCCATCAGGCCCTTGCACTACTAATGAACCAAATGCAGTTGATAGTTCCTTAGAATTCTCTTTATGCTCATTTAAATAATTCTCTAAAAAAGTAGTGTTTTCTTGAGCAGCTGATGTTGTTGCAAAAGTCAAAAAAAACATGGGATACAAAAAAGATGCAATAGGCATATTTTTTATTTTACGCATCAAAAATCGAAATCTTGATTTTTTATCAAAAAAGTTTAGAATTAAACCTAAAAATAATAAAGCATAACCAATATAAGTAATCATTTTACCAGGGTCTTTATTCACAGTGAGTAATGTTCCTTTTTCGTCTGTATCGTAAGAAGTTTGAAAAAACTTATAGCCTCCATAGGTTAGAGTATTATTCATATAAATATTAGCATCAAACTTTTTATTATTTTTTTCATCAACAACTGTAACATCTGAACTAAATTCAGAAGGTGATCTGCTGCCAGGATAACGAGTTAAAGTAAACTCCTTTAAGGCTATATAAAAAGGTATATTAATTTTTTCTTCGCCTAATATTATTGTATTTGATTTTTCTCCTTCACGAATATGCATCATGCCATCAAGCCCAAAGTAGTGAGTTAAAACAGCCCCAAAAAGTATGATAACAAAAGAAATATGAAAAAGTGCCCTTGCTTTTACAAGGTGCATTTTTGTTTTGTGCATAATCACAATTAGATTAACACTAGCCAAAAGAAAAACAAACTGATACCAAATACTATTGTAAATTAGTTCTTTTGCTCTTAGGCTGCCAAAATCGTTTTCTATAAACGTGCCAATTGCTCCGCCTAGTGCCAATATAATTATCAACACAAGCATAGTTTTAAACGAACTGAATAATTTATAAATCAATTGTATTTGTTTAAATAAATGGAATTAGTTTTCATCTGT
>JAOZNY010000295.1 GCA_029933565.1 Bacteroidales bacterium | reverse complement strand
CCAAGTTTAAACACAAGTCCGGCATTAAAATCTCCTTGTATCAATGCAGCATAACTATTTAGTGTTAGGCCTGATCCACCACCACCTGCATAAAAACCAACTCCTCCAAAAAACATTGGTAACATTAAACGACCTCTAAGCATAATGCCAATACGTTCTGTAAACATAATTTTAGCGCCAAGTCCAGCTGTAATCGAAAATAATACTCTGCTATCATAATCTGCCATGTCAAACCAGGTTACACCTAGTGAAAAAGAGCCAAATGGAGTTACTTTTGGATTATTCAGTGATATTGCCTTCAAGGTTCCTATTTGAAAATAGTTAGTGCTCATATTAGTTGGATCTGCACCCCCAAAGCCTGCATGAGGAGTAAATTTACCCTCACTGTCCATGCGAGTGTAGTTTATTTCAACATCCATAACATCACGAACAGGAATAATTAAAGAAACACCATAGTCCATTCCATCAGTAACCTTATACTTTCCTTCATAAAAATTCACGCTGCCACCAAACATATATCCAACAAAGGGAACAATTTCAACTTGTGCAAAACTTGATAGTGATAATGCTAAAGCAATAATTAAAATATTGAGTTTTTTCATAATCTTTTTTTTGTGCAAAAGTAATTTATTTAGAATTAGTACAAATAAAATTTCCTAATTATTTTTCCATTTTGTGTTTTTTCGAATTCTTTTATCTTAATAATTTCTTTTGGAACTTGAGTTTTATCGAGCAGTTTGTTAATTTTTTCCAGTATTTCTACATTAGTTAAGTCAGTTTCGCCTTCAATAAACAATACTACTTTTTGTCCAAGTTCTTCGTTGGGAATTCCGAATAAAAAATACTCATTTTCAAAAATGCCTTCAATCTTTTTTTCCAATTCTTCAGGATGGATTTTTATGCCACCACTAATAATTACATTGTCTTTTCTTCCTAAAATCTTAAAACTATTATCGGGCAATAATTCAGCAATATCTGTGGCATTGAGTTTTGATATTCCAATTTTAGGATAGTCGATAACTAAGGTGTTCTCCTTTGAAAGACTTAGGTCAACTCCTGGTAATGGTTTAAAAAAATGAGATTTTTCTATTCCATTTATTTTACGCAAAGCAATGTGTGTAATTGTTTCCGTCATTCCGTAAGTGTGCCAGATTTCATTGGTGAGATTGCTAAGTTTTACCTCATGTTTTTGTGGTAATGCCGATCCTCCTAATAGGATTTTTTCAAAGTTTTCAAGTTCGTTTTCTCTGCCCATGTTTATTAGTTCCGAAACCATACTAGGCACAAGTGCTGTAAAATTAAATTTTCCCGCAGTCGAGAATTTTGGGTTTAGAGAAGGTTTGAAATAATGAAGGTCGAGGCCGCCAATCAAACTTCTTACGATCATCATTTTACCTGCTATAAATTCTGCCGGAAGGCATAAAAGTGCTTTATCGTCCTTTTTAAGATTAAGGAAGTTGAGAGTTGCATTAGCACTTGCCTCCATATGTTTTTTCAAGAGTTTTATCTGCTTTGGTTTTCCGGTTGAACCGGAAGTGTTAACAGTTATTTCTACCTCTTTGTTAAACCATTCAAGAATGAATTGGAATATTTGTTTTTCCCAGTTTCTAGTTTTTGTATTTGCTAATTTGGAGAGTGCATGTTTAATTAGCGATGCTTCGCTGAAGCCAATTCCATTTAATTTGTATTTGTCCTGTTTATCAAAAAAAAGTCTGTCATTTTCAATGAATAGGGGAGAGTCAGTATTATTTGTGAATAGACCACCTGTACCTAAGCCCTGTGGCATAGGGTTGTTTAAAGTAGATGTCCATTGTGCAATAGCGTTAAGTCCAACATTGGCTTCAAGTGCCGAAGTTACCCACCATCCAATATTTCTCTTTTTTGCTTGAGTAATAAATTTTTCACTGGCAGTAAAACCTCCCAAAAGGCTTGGTTTAAGAATAATGTACTGAGGCATAATTTCGTCCAGCATTCTTGGTATTTCATCAGGCTTTAACCCGATAAGTTCCTCATCCAGGGCAATTGGAATTGGAGATGTTTTACACAATTCAGCCATTGCTTTCCATTGCTTTTGCTTAATGGGTTGCTCGATGGAATGAATGCCAAATTCAGAAAGTTGATTCAGTTTTTCAAGTGCTTCTCCGGGTAAAAATGCACCATTTGCATCAACTCTTAGTTCTAGTTTATCTTCCGGAAAATCTTTTCTGATAAGTTTCAGAAGTTTTACTTCTTCTTCAAAGTCGATGGCTCCAATCTTGAGTTTTAGACAGCGGAATCCATTTTCAATTTTATCTGCAATTTGTTTTCGCATAAACTCAGGTTTTCCCATCCAGATGAGCCCGTTAATTGCAATTCCACTATTTTCTTTAGTAAAATCTGTGTTAAATAAAACTTTTTTGCCACCTGTTTTTAAATCTAAAAACGCAGTCTCAAGGGCAAACTTAATTGATGGAAATTCTTCCAGATTCGTTTCATGCCACTTATAGTATTTATTAATGTTCTGTACGCACCACTTAAGTTTTTCTTCAAAGTCAGGCCTGTCGTCAATACTGAGTTTTTTGATGATACTTGCTTCACCTAGTCCAAATATTTCAGGATTATTTTCCTCAAATATTTTTATAAACCATGAATCTTTAGTCTTTAAAATCCCTCTAGAAGTCCCTCCCGGAATTTTAAAAATTAATTTGTGCTTATGAAAATCTGCCCTCAGCATTTATTTAAAATTTTATGTCTATTACAAGAATTAAACTTACACCAAATAAAATTGTAAAGAGCAATGTGGTTAATGCTAGTTGCTTTAGAAAGGGATCTAGTAATTTTTCTTCTTTGATTTTTATTATTCTAAATAATTGATAAATAAATAATGGGAAAGAAATCACATAAAGAAAATTCCAAAGCGAGGAGTAATTGAGAACGGAATAAGCAATTGCAGCAATCATTGCTCCAACAACTAAAAACAGATGATATTTTTTTGCATTTCCCAAACCCATTGAGGAAGC
>JAOZNY010000294.1 GCA_029933565.1 Bacteroidales bacterium | reverse complement strand
GCTTAAAACTTTTTTGTTTATCCTTTTTCAACTCATTATAACCACTATAACCTAAATCTTTTGATGCGCGAACAATGGTCGCTGCATTTACATCCAGTTTTTTTGCAAGATCTCCGGTAGTTGATATGGCAACATCATCCGGATTATCAATAATGTGTTTAATTACTCGTTGTCTTTTTTTTGGGAGAGAGGAAATATCCAATGTCATAATTTGTTATTTATTTCTTGTAAGTAATTGTATTAATGGTGCATATCTGTCTTCAGCAACAAAAAGCCCCCATCAATTACACGGCTAAATTAATCATTTATTTTAATTATGCAATATTTATTGCATATAATATAATATGCAATATTTTACTACATTTGCAATTTATTATAGTGTGCTCTATTTGGTAATTGAAAAGGAGGGGATTAAATATGAAAGATCAACGAATTGAAAAATATGCGGAACTGCTTGTAAATAGAAATTTTAATAGTGGAATAAAAAGTTAAACAATATCTAAAAGTAATTATCATGAAGAAATTTGCTCAAAAACACCCATTCTGGTTCTTCTACATCATTGCATTTGTACTTTTTCAAGGAGGAATAGCCTTGGGAGTTATGCTAATGCCAGACTTCATGGAAGTGTCAATGGCAAAAATGGAAGAATTAGGACTTAACCATGGCAATGTAATAATTACCATATTGCTAATGTTTGAGAATCCAATCTGGATACTCGGATTAATTATTCCCGGAGCGCCTGCAATTGCAGCCGTTATTGCAACAAAAGTAATAGGCAAACCAGGCGCAATGAAAGAACTTTTTTGCAAATTTAATCCTGTAGGAGAAGGAATAAGTGGGAAAGAAGCATTAAAACAATACGGCATTTTATTAGTGTATGCCATTTTAGTTATTTCAGCCGGTTTAGCCTATTCTTATTTTGTGTATGGTGAAAGCGGATTGCAAACAAGTTTGAATAACCTACGGGCAAATTCACCCCTTTTGATGGTGGGTATGTTTCTATTGGCAGTTTTTACCGAGGAAGGAGCCTTACTTGAAGAGTTGGGCTGGAGAGGATATGCGCTACCTATATTAATGAAACGATTGAAAACTCCACTAAACGCAGCCATTGTTCTTGGTATTGCATGGTCATTCTGGCATTTTGGGCGAAATGTTTTATCGTTGATTTTTGGGATGCCTTTTGGAGATTGGATATTAACCGAAATAAATTTTTTAACTTCTATAATAGCATCAACTATTGTAATTGTATATTTTGTTAACCGACTGGGAGGCAGTATTATTCCTGCTATTTTTCTTCATGGATTAGGAAATTACTGGTTTAATTATATTTTCGACCCCGAAGTTCCTGTTTACTATTTAGGATTCGAATTTGATACCATTTTACGTGTACTGGGGGCAATCGTAATACTTATAATAGCAGGCAAGCAACTTGGGTTGAGAGGTGAAAAATTACCCGACATTCAACTCGACATCAAATCAGAATAGATAAAAAATACAATAGTGAATAAAATGATAAAATCATGTCTATAGTATGAGGAAAATAACAATCACCAAAATTGACATATATAATCTAAAAATTCCATTAGCAAAGCCATATTGGGTTTCGTATGCTTTATTCGAACATGCAAATAATACTGTTATACGAATCCATACTAATACTGGTATTTATGGAATAGGAGAAGGTTGTCCCGGGACACGAGTCACAGGTGATACACAAGAAACAAATTTTGAAATGGCGAAGTTGTTGGCAAAAACTCTAATAGGTAAAAACCCTTTAGCCATTGAAGAGCGAATGCGTGATATTCACCTTCTTTTAGATTATAATACTACCGTAAAAAGCGCTTTTGATATTGCACTATATGACTTATTAGCAAAACAGGCAGAACTTCCTCTTTATGCTTTACTTGGAGGTGAAAACCGCACATTATATACCGATTATACTATCGGAATTGATGAGCCTCAAGTAATGAAAAAAGAAGCACTGGAATATATCCAAAAAGGATACCCTGCATTAAAAGTAAAACTGGGAACAAATAAAAAAGATGATGTAGAGCGAATACGAATTATTAGAGAGGCAATTGGCGATGATATTCCAATTCGCATTGATGCCAATCAGGGATGGGATGTAAATACAGCCATACAAACCTTGAGAGAACTTGAAAAGTACGATATTCAGTATTGCGAAGAACCTGTTGCTTGTTGGGATAATAAAGGACTGAAAAGAGTAAGGGATAACAGCATTATTCCAATTATGGCAGACGAATCTGTACATGATCATCATGATGCTTTTAGATTGGCAGATATGGGAGCCTGCGATTTTTTTAATATTAAACTTGCCAAATCAAGTGGTATTCATACTGCTTTAAAAATTAATGCTATTGGTGAGGGTGCCGGTATCAAATGTGTAGTAGGCTGTATGGACGAAACTCGTCTGTCTTTGACAGCTGCTGCTCACCTTGTTTCTGCCCGACCGAATATTGCTTTTGCTGACTTAGATTCTCATTTATTTTTATCTGAAGACCCGGTAGAAGGGGGGATGATTGAGAAAAATGGAACTATTACATTGCCTGACACACCTGGTCATGGAGCGGATATCCCGCAAGAAAAGTTGAATAATTATGAGTCGATAACAATAACTGAATAATAACTTTAATAAATAGAATTATGTCAATAGAAAAAAAATTAGAGAATGTAGGACTTGGGACAAAGTCTGTTTGGAGTGGTGAAACAGAACTGTTTTATCAGGGTGCAACGCAAGTGCCCATAGTACAAAATGCGACTTTTGGTTATAGGGATATTGATATATGGTATGATGTGGCCACCGAGAAAAAAGAAGGCCATATCTACAGCAGGAATACGAACCCTACACTGCATGTTTTTGAAGAAAAAATGCGTATTCTGGAAGATGCAGAAGCAGCAACAAGTTTTGCAACAGGAATGGCAGCCATTAGCAATACGCTGTTCACTTTACTTTCGCCAAATGATCGTGTTGTTTCGGTAA
>JAOZNY010000085.1:8455-11601 GCA_029933565.1 Bacteroidales bacterium | reverse complement strand
AAAGAATTCAAAAACTTCATCAAGAATCTTTACATCAAATCTTTGGTTCACGTTTGTATATTTTTGCAAATATACAAAGTTTCTTAATTAGGATACATTTATTCTAGAATAAATAATTTTTAAGATGACCCATTTCAGGTTCTTGATCAGGGTGGTGTTGGACAACTAATTGAAATGGCTATTAAAAAAGGCAAGAAGACACGTAAAAATATCAAACTAGGTATTTGTGGTAAGCATGGCGGAGAGCCAAGTTCAATTGAGTTCTGCCACCGTACCGGACTTCACTACGTAAGTTGTTCATCTTACCGTGTACCAATTTTGCACGTTTGGCTGCTGCACAAACAGTAATCGTAAATAAAAGAAGTTGGAAAAAGAAGAATGCTTAAGCAATCTAATTCTATAAAAAAAAGCCATATTTTCTACAATAGATTATTAATCATATCAAATCTGCGCAAATCAGCGTCTGTTTGTTCTTACCTACCCAATCTTCATCGCATTCTTAACCTTCTCATTTAAAAGTGCAAAATCAAGCACCTCCATCATATTCTCAACATAATGAAAATTAAGTCCTTTGATGTAGGCTTCATCAATTTCAAGAATATCTTTTTCATTTTCCTTTGAAAGCAAGATGTCTTTAATCTTAGCACGTTTTGCTGCTAATATTTTATCCTTTACACCACCCACCGGAGTAACTTTTCCCCTAAGGGTAATCTCTCCTGTCATTGCCATTTTTGCTCTAACTTTACGTTGTGTAAATGCCGAAGCAAGTGCCGTTAACATTGTGACTCCTGCCGATGGGCCATCCTTTGGAGTTGCTCCTTCAGGTACGTGAATGTGAACATTCCACTTTTCAAAAACATCTGGATCGATATTCAACAAAGTAGAATGTGACTTTAAATATTCGTAAGCAATACTCGCCGATTCTTTCATTACATCACCAAGGTTACCTGTTAGTTTTAGGTTCCCTTTTCCTTTGCTAAGACTAACTTCAATAAAAAGTATTTCGCCACCAACAGCAGTCCAGGCCAAACCTGTAACCACACCTGCAATGTCATTTTTTATGTCCCTGTCTTTTTGAAATCTCGGCGGACCAAGTATTTCATTAACATCTTTTTGCTGAAGTTTTGTATCGTATTCTTCCTCCATGGCAATAAACTTAGCCTTGTTCCGAATAATCTTAGCAATCCTTTTTTCCAAAAGCCTCACCCCTGCCTCACGTGTATGATCTTCTATTATCTGTTCGACAACAGCCTTGGAAAATCTCACCTGACTCTTTTTTACTCCATGCTCACCCAACTGCTTAGGGATAAGGTGTTTCCTGGCAATCTCAATTTTCTCTTCAACCAAATATCCACTCAAATCAATAATTTCCATCCTGTCGCGAAGAGCAGGGTGAATAGTAGAAAGTGTATTTGCTGTAGCAATAAACATTATCCTTGAGAGATCGTATTCCACTTCCAGAAAATTATCATAAAAATGACTGTTTTGCTCAGGATCAAGTATCTCAAGCAATGCCGCTTGTGGGTCACCACTATAAGTATTGCCACTTACCTTGTCAATCTCATCCAGCATATAAAGAGGATTGGATGTCTTTACCTTTTTCAGGTTTTGAATAATCCTGCCCGGCATGGCACCAATGTAAGTTTTACGATGTCCACGCAATTCTGCTTCGTCGCGCACACCACCCAACGACATTCTGATATATTTTCTACCCAGAGCACGAGCAATGGATTTCCCAAGAGAAGTTTTTCCAACACCAGGAGGGCCTACAAAACATAGGATAGGTGCTTTCATATCATTCTTAAGTTTTAAAACAGCAAGAAACTCAATTATCCTTTCCTTAATTTTATCGAGCCCGTAGTGATCTTCGTTGAGTATTTTTTCTGCCCTTTTAAGATCAAGGTTATCTTTGGTAAACTCTTCCCATGGCAGTTCAACAAAAACATCAAGATAGTTCATCTGTATTGAATGCTCAGCCGCAGAAGGATTCATGCGCTGCAACTTTTTAAGTTCCGAGTTAAAAGTTTCGGCCACCTCTTTCGACCACTTTTTCTTTTTTGATTTTTCTTCAAGTTCCCTAATCTCATTCTCATGCGGGGCACCTCCAAGTTCGTCCTGAATAGTCTTTAGTTGTTGGTTGAGCATATAATCACGCTGCTGCTTATCCATGTCAACCTTTACTTTCTTTTGAATATCGGTTTTAAGGTTTACCATATGGAGTTCCTTTGTAAGAATCTCCAGAACCAAATTGGCCCGCTCTTCTACATTAGTCAGTTCAAGCAACTTTTGCTTTACATCGTTATCAATGTTAAGGTTAGACGAAACAAAGTTTATAAGAAATACAGCACTGTCGATGTTGTTTAATGCAAAGACTGCCTCTGAAGGAATATTTGGTGATTTCTCAATTATTTGAATTGCCATATCCTTAACTGAAGAAATCAGAGCATCGAATTTCTTGGTATCAGGAAGTTTATTTTCCTTTTCAAAATTCTTAACTTTTGCTTTAAAATAAGGCTCTTGTTGAGTAATTTCTTCAATCTCAAACCGCTTCTTTCCCTGAATAATTGCAGTTGTATTACCGTCGGGCATTTGGAGGGTTTTAATTACTCTGGCAACTGTTCCTATTTTGCTCAAGTCCTCCGGCTGAGGATCCTCAATATCAGCATCTATTTGTGCTACCACCCCAATTATCTTGTTGCCTTTATAGGCATCTTTTATTAAACTGATCGACTTGTCGCGACCAACAGTAATTGGGATTACCACCCCCGGAAACAAAACCGTATTTCTCAGTGGTAAAACAGGAAGGTCGTTTGGAACTTCTTCAGAATTCATTTTTTCCTCATCCTCGGTAGAGAGAAGTGGGAAAAATTCAGATTCTGCGTCCATAATATCTGTCAAAGTGAATATGCTGTCCATAAATTAAAGTCAAAACTGCGCCATATTGTCACTTAATGGCAAACAGGCAATATTTATAAAATTATTAATTCTCTGATTAAGTATTACTTACATGGCAAGTTTAAGCCAATGAAAGCACTTTATATCAAGACCAGTTAGTAAATCAATTTTAATGCCAAGGCTTTTTTGTAATGAGTAAATGAGTAAATACTTAGATAAAACAAGACCAAAAATCAGCCTTGCTCCAACTC
>JAOZNY010000085.1:0-8355 GCA_029933565.1 Bacteroidales bacterium | reverse complement strand
TAAATGAGTAAATACTTAGATAAAACAAGACCAAAAATCAGCCTTGCTCCAACTCATTTATGTGAGTAAGAATTTCTATTTCTATCTCATCAATTTTTAAGCCCCTTCTTTTAAAAACTGCCTCTGCAACCTGAAATGCCTTTTTCAAATTAAACTTTTTCATTCCTAAGGGACTTCCCCAGGAAAATGATGGGATAAAATTACGCTGGAACCCAGAGCCGTAAATATTGCATGAAACCCCCACAACAGTACCGGTATTAAACATGGTGTTAATTCCTGTTTTTGAATGGTCGCCCATAACCAAACCACAAAACTGAAGCCCTGTTTTCACAAACCTCTTCTGAGGATACGACCACAACTTAACCTCTTCGTAGGTATTTTTCAAATTAGAATTGTTGGTATCGGCGCCTAGGTTGCACCATTCACCAATTACAGCATTACCCAAAAAACCATCGTGCCCTTTGTTTGAGTAACCAATAAATATAGAGTTATTAACTTCGCCGCCAACCTTACAATGAGGACCAATGGTTGTTGCTCCATAAATTTTAGCATCCATCTTTAATGTCGAATGTTCGCCCAATGCAAACGGCCCACGAATTTTACAGCCTTCCATTACCTCAGCATCCTTAGCAATATAAATTGACCCTGCCTCAGTATTCAAAAAGGCAAACTCAACTATAGCACCCTCCTCCAAAAAAATCAAATCTTTATCGCCTCTTACAAAGTTTGAACCACTTAACATTAGAGATTGTCTTCCCTTGGTAAGCCTTTCAAAATCAAGTTTTAAGTATTTATCATTTTTCGCAAAAATATCCCATAAATTTTCAATTAAATCCAATTCAGCAACTAATTCTACAGGACTAAGCCCTCCCTCAAAATCAAAATTATCGACAACTTTCTTATTCATTTTAAAAGCAATTGTCAACTCACCACATTTAAGCACTTTACCTTCTTCAAGTAAATTTATTTCATTTACCAAATCAGTATTTGGCAAAACTGAAGCATTAATAAAAACATTCTCACCGGTAGAATGCACTGGGAACTTTTTAGTTAGGTAAGCCTGAGTAAGTATTGATATTTTAGATTTGAGGTAATACTCCCATTTTTCTCTGATTGTGTCAATCCCAATCCTAATATCGGCCACAGGCCTTGTAAATGTTAAAGGCAGAAGGTTTTCCCTAAAAGGGCCATCGAATAAAATATAATTCATTGTAATTAATTTTCAGATCGATTTTAAAGTGTAAAATTATAATTTTACTCAAACACTCAACCAACAAGCCTAAACAAAAAAACCCCCATCATTACTGAAAGGGGTCCATTGTTCAAATATCTTACTATTGGCTCTTCTTATCGAAGTGCTTTTTGTATTTATTCTTAAATTTATCAACACGTCCTGCACTGTCAACAAGTTTCATCTTACCTGTAAAGAACGGATGTGATTTGTGAGAGATTTCAAGTTTTACAAGTGGATACTCTTTTCCATCTTCCCACTCAATGTTTTCTTTTGTTTCAACGGTTGACTTTGTGATAAAAGCATAATCGTTCGACATGTCTTTGAAAACTACGAACCTATAATTTTTTGGATGGATATCTTTTTTCATCTAACTATTATTTACCTATGTTTTTAAGGGCTGCAAAAATATTACCTTTTTACAAATTAACCAAATATTTTTTGTCTTTTTTTATTTGAATCATTAAAAATGTCTTAACATCTGTGAGCGAATTATACATACCTCTGCTATTCAGACTCTAACAAGAAATCAAGAGTATCGATACCATCGGCATAATCCCATAATTGAGGTTGCTGGCTTTGCCCCAAACCAATACTATTACTAATTTCGTCTGACCCAGAAACAATACATTGAATATAATTTGCATCAAGCATAAGTTTACGGTTAAGGTCTTCAATATCCGAATAGTATTCATAATTAAGCACACTAACTGGGGAGGCATAGGCATCATCCTCTACAAGCAAAACATTTCCTGCATCTAAATGCTGACGCGAATTGACCAGATAAATTGCTTTATTGTATTCGTAATTATTAAAATATTTATGGTGATTTCTAATTTCTTCATTTTTTGTAAAAACATCGAGCATGGGCACAAAATCGTAGTCTTCGGGGACAAACAATTTTGAAATATTACGGCAACCCAATCCAAAATACATAAAAACATCCTCAGCAAGAAGTTCAAAATCACTCTCTGTTTCACTTCCATTTAAAACTGCAACTCCATTCCGGTTACGGCGGATAATATTTTTGTACTTCCCAAAATAATAATCGAAATACCTGCTTGTATTTCCTGATCCTGTTGCAATTACTGCATCAAAGTCTTTAAGTTTACCATCGGCAAAAATGATAAAACCATCAAACTCGGGCTCAATAGAAATTAGTAGCTCGGCAATTGCGGGAAGCAATTTATCATCGTCGGAGGAGAGCTTGGCAAGTATGCGGTTACCACTCATCAAAACAGAAAGAAAATCGTGAAAACCTACCACTGGGATATTTCCTGCCATTATAACAGCAACAGTTTTTGGCTGATGCGAAACAATAAACTTGTCGTAATATTTTGAAACCCACTTTTCCAAACTGCTTTTTTCCAGACTTTCGCCAAGCGAGAAAAGCATATTTCTAACATTCTTTTCAATGAACCAGCCATTGTTCAAATAACTCTCTTTAACAACAGTTTTTAACTTATCAAAATATTTGTTGTCATTTTTTCCAACGGCTTCGGACACATCGTTTCCAAACCATATCAAACATTCCCCAAGCTGGGAAAAAGCATCTATTCTTCTTTGTAAATCCACACTTTAAATTTGTTGCAAAATTAGAATAATTCTAAATGTATTTTAACAAAAAAAACAACTAATTAAAATGGTATATTTGCCATTCTAATTTTAAAATATCAAGAAAGATGAAAAAACATAATTTCTACGCGGGACCGTCAATTTTACCGCAATACACAATTGAAAACACTGCAAAGGCAATAATTAATTTTGCCGGTATGGATTTATCATTAATGGAAATCTCACACCGTAGCAAACAGTTTGTTGCAGTAATGGATGAAGCAGTTCAACTTTTCAAGGAACTTCTAAAAATTCCTGAAGGATATTCGGTAGTTTTTGTTGGTGGCGGAGCAAGTACCCAATTTGCCATGGTTCCTTTCAATCTTATGAAGAAAAAATCAGCCTATCTGAATACTGGCGCATGGAGTAAAAAAGCAATTAAAGAAGCTAAAGCATTTGGTGAGGTTGACGTTGTTGCATCATCAGAAGACACTACTTTTAACTACATTCCAAAAGGATATAAAATTCCTAAAGATGCTGATTATTTTCATATTACAACCAACAACACTATTTACGGAACTGAGATTAAACACGACATTGATTCACCAATACCATTGGTAGCAGATATGTCATCAGATATTTTCAGTCGCCCCATTGATATTTCAAAATATGCCATTATTTATGGTGGAGCGCAAAAAAACCTTGCCCCTGCAGGTGTTACTTTCGCAATTGTTCGCAACGATATTTTAGGTCAGGTTGAACACCATATTCCAACAATGTTGAATTATCAGACTCACATTGATAAAGACAGTATGTTCAACACACCTCCTGTAGTGCCTGTTTACGCTGCATTACAAACTTTGCAATGGCTAAAAGCACAGGGTGGAATTGAAAAGATGCACGAAAAAAATCTTCACAAAGCTGGATTGCTTTATGATGAGATTGACAGAAATCCAATGTTTAAAGGTACTGTAATTGATAAAGAAGACCGCTCATTGATGAATATTTGTTTCATTATGAACGATGGATTTGAAGACAAGGAAAAAGCATTCTTTGAATTTGCTACTGCAAGAAATATGGTTGGCATAAAAGGACATAGGTCTGTTGGAGGTTTTAGGGCTTCTACTTACAATGCCCTTCCTGTTGAAAGCGTTGAAGCATTAGTAAAAGCAATGCAGGATTTTGAAGAAGAAAATAAATAGCATATTTCTGCGTTTAGCAGAAAATAAACTAAAACCACTGATAAAATGACAAAAGTACTTATTGCTACAGTTAAGCCATTTGCGGCTGCCGCTGTCGACCAGATAAAATCTGTTCTAGACAAAGCAGGTTACGAAAGTAGTTTCTTTGAGAGGTATTCGTCACAAGACGAATTGATAAAGGCTGTAGCCGATGCTGACGCAATGATTGTAAGGAGCGACAAAATTACTCCTGAAGTAATCAATGCAGCAAAAAACCTCAAAATAGTTGTGCGTGCCGGTGCAGGTTTCGATAATGTAAACCTTGAGGCAGCAACCACAAACAATGTGGTTGTAATGAACACTCCCGGACAAAACTCAAATGCAGTGGCAGAACTTGCCATTGGCATGATGATTTACCAAGCAAGAAATCACTTTAACGGAACTTCAGGAACAGAGTTAAAAGGTAAAAAACTTGGCATTCATGCTTACGGAAACGTAGGCCGCCTAGTTGCAAATATTGCCAAAGGCTTTGGAATGGAAATATTTGCCTTCGATCCATTTATTCCAAAAGAAAAGATGGAAGCAGAAGGAGTAACTGTTTGCGATACTGCCGAAGAACTTTATGCAGCTTCCGACTACATCAGTTTGCATATTCCGGCAAACGACAAGACAAAAAAATCAATCAACTACAATCTTCTTTCGAACATGAAAGATGGTGGCGTAGTTATCAACACTGCCCGCAAAGAGGTAATTGATGAGATAGATCTTGTTACAATTATGGAAGAAAAAACTAATTTCAAATATGTTTCTGATATTGCTCCTGATAATAAGGATTTGCTAAAGGACAAATTTGGAATAAGGGTTTTCTTTTCTCCAAAAAAGATGGGTGCACAAACTGCCGAAGCAAATATTAATGCAGGTATTGCTTCTGCCAATCAAATAATTGCATTCCTTGAGAAAGGTGATACAACCTTTAAGGTGAACTAACTGTCAATCATTTTTTAATTCTTTTTAAACCAAAATTTTTTATAACAATAGTGTTAGTGCATTATGCATTAACCTCAACCAAAATCAATTTTAAACTAAATTTTTCGTATATCATGTACAACACAGAAGAAAAGAGCGAAAGCACTGAAAAGACGGTACCGTTTTTCAGGTTCGAGGACCTGAGAATCTACCACAAATCACTAGATTACATTAACTGGATTCAGGATGTTAATATATTGTTTCCAGAAAACGATAATACGGGGATTGTTGCTCGTTTTAATGCTTCGGCAAGAAATATTACATTTTATATTGTTGAAGGATCAGCACGCAACAAAAGCCAATTTGTTCATTATTTAAAAATGGCAAAAACAGCTATTCGCGAATGCCTAATTTTAACTACAATTGCTTATAGGGCAAATTTTATTACCGAAACTTATGAGCAGGAATCAAGGCAATTCTTAATGGAGCTTACTAAAATGAGTGGCGCATTAATTTCATCTTTACAAAGGTCGCAGAACAACAATCCAAATTATCATAACAATGGTAGCCACAATAATGGTAACCAATTCGACAATTCAACTGACTCTTATGGTAATCCAGTTACAGAAAACGAAAACCAACAATACGTAGATGGTAATGTTGACAATAACTAAGATAAATCATTTTTAAAAGGAATCCGGTTAATTAATTAACCGGATTTTTTTATTTAGAGATGTAGAGGATTAAGCAGAAATTTAGGAATCAATCCTAATTGAACAAACCCGATAACTATCGGATCCAAATATTTTCTATTTGTTAGTTCAGACACATAAAAATAAATTAATTGGTATAATCCAAAGAAATTTTACATAGACCGATTGAGGTTTCAGAAAAACTTATAATTTTGGAAATTCATTATTAAATAAAATAATTTAGCATGGCTATCCTAAAAGCATTTAAAGGCCTTAGGCCACCACAGAACATAGTTAAAGATTTGGCGTCAAGGCCATACGATGTACTAAACTCAAAAGAAGCAAGAGCTGAAGCAAAGGGGAATAAGTATTCGCTGCTTCACATTATAAAACCTGAAATTGACCTTGAAGAAGGTGTAAACCTTTACAGTCAGGAAGTTTATAATAAGGCAAAGAGTAATTTTGAGATATTCAAATCGCATGGATGGTTAGCAAAAGACGATAAGAACCACCTTTACATTTATGCCCAAACCATGTTTGGAAAAACCCAGTACGGAATTGTTGGTTGTGCCGCTGTTGAAGATTATATGAACAATGTGATCAAAAAGCACGAACTCACCCGTCCCGACAAGGAAGAAGACCGCATGAAACATGTTAGGATTACAAATGCAAACATGGAGCCTGTTTTCTTTTCGTATCCGGCTGTAACCGAAATTGATGAAATTGTTGAAAATTACGTTAAAGAAAATAAACCTGATTATGACTTTACGGGTGAAGACGAAATTGGTCATCACTTTTGGGTAATTGAAGAAAAAGAGATAAACGACAGAATTATTGAGTTGTTTGCTAAACTTCCATCAACTTATGTTGCTGATGGCCACCACCGTACGGCTGCGGCTGCACTGGTAGGCAACGAAAAAAAGGCAAACAACCCTAACCACACTGGTGACGAAGAATACAACTTTTTCCTTGCAGTTCATTTCCCTGACGACCAACTTACAATTATTGATTACAACCGTGTTGTGAAAGATTTGAATGGTAATTCAGATGAAGAATTTATTGAAAAACTTACTAAAGGATTTGATGTTAAAGAAATGGGCACTGAAATTTACAAGCCCAATACCCTTCATAACTTCTCGATGTACCTTGGCGGGAAATGGTATTCGCTAACAGCAAAAGAAAACACTTACGATGACAACGATCCGATTGCAGTTTTGGATGTTACAATTCTTACCGAGCAGGTTTTAGATCCACTTTTGGATATTCAGGATTTGCGTACTTCAAAGCGAATTGACTTTGTAGGCGGAATACGAGGACTTGGTGAATTATCAAAAAGAGTTGACAGCGGCGAAATGAAAGTTGCCTTCGCACTTTATGCAGTAAGCATGCAGCAACTGATTGACATTGCCGACAGCGGCGCAATTATGCCACCAAAAACTACTTGGTTTGAGCCTAAGTTACGCTCAGGGCTTGCTGTGCATGAGTTGGATTAGTTGGAATCAGGAGTAAGGAGTTAGGAGTCAAGTTGCTCCCTGCCAACAAGAAAAGTTGTTCATCGTACGTTTGCAAATTCAGATACAGATTCTTCACTTGGTTATAGGATGTCAGCCAATGATAATTCGATAATTTAATATTTCATCTATTTAAGATGAGACACTATATAATAACCCAACAACATTTTTCCTATCTTTGATGCAAATCCACTAAAATGAACTCATCAAACAATATTGTAATTCCAACTAAAAATCAAAAATGTATTGTCAATACTGACCTTGATGGTATTTTTTCAGGGCTTATTTTACACAACACTTTAAACTGGGAAATTGTAGGTTTTTGCGATAGCGCAGAAAGCATCTGGATTGACAAAAACAGATGCAACAACCTTAAAGAGTGCACTTTCATTGACATGTTCGTCCATCCTGAAGATATCCGCTGCATTGATCAGCATATAATTTCTGTTGACGAAGAACACATTAATCTGCTTTCGCAAAATAAAAATAAACTCAACCCAAACCTTATCAATAAAAGAAGTTTTCTTCCAAACAAATCCTATTACAAAAAGTACCCTTTTGGAACAGTACATTTTATTATTGCCTGGCTGGAAAGGAATGGAGTTAACGTTGAGATTGACCTGCTAAACAATGTGAGCGATGACATAAAAATTGCTGATTTGCTTCTTAGAGCCGACGATACTTTTCAAACCTCAACTTACAGTAATTATGTAGATAATGCACAAGAGTGGTGGCTATGGCTGGAAAAGTTTTCGAACAAAGGCAAGATGACTATGAAACTTAAGGATTACATATTTGAATTGAAAAACAAAAAAACAAAAACCCAACTTACTAAGATAAAGCAAACAATTGCAGATTTACTGAAATCAAAACCATTTTACTGTGACAGTCCAGATGGCGGCTATAAGAGTGAAACATCACTTGGGAGTATATTTTTAAAACCAAACGTTAAAGAATATATAAATTTTATTGCTGACAGGGCTGACTTAAACTGCTTTAACTTGGACTTCAGCTTTTCAATACTCAAAGGGAATGCAAAACGAATTAGCCTAACAAGCATGCAAATGCAAAATATAAAAGAGGGTCATTTTGATAAAAATCTTTTTTCTTATGCTTTTGTAAGGTCAAACAGAAAAAGTAATAGTTTTAGTTATACTTTGATGGAATACACAAACTTACAATAATGATCCTCTATAAAAACTAATGTCTTTTCGACCGAA
>JAOZNY010000293.1 GCA_029933565.1 Bacteroidales bacterium | reverse complement strand
TAATCGTGATATGGAAATCCCGTAGCCACAAGCGAATCATTAAGTTTTTCCTGAGTGGAAACTCTTATCTCCTTTCCATTTAAATAGGCAGGAGCACCTTTCCATGAGTAAAAACACTCCTTTTGATTAATTTCGTAAACAAGGCCCATGATTAACTCATTGCCTTCCATCAAAGCAATTGAAATAGAAAACAGCGGAATTGAATGAATGAAATTTGTTGTTCCATCCAGAGGATCAACTATCCAGTTAAAACGTTCTCCCCGTTCAAGGCTTTGGTCTTCTTCGGCAATAAAACCTGCTTCGGGCAATATCTTTTTCAACTCATCAACCAACATTCTTTCTGCATGCTTGTCAACATAAGTTACCAAATCGTTAAAGCCTTTTTTTTCGATATCTGACAAAACAAACTTCTCAGATTCTATTTTTATAAAATCCCCAACATTTCTGCTTAGTTCAACCACATTATTTGTAATCTTTTGGAGATTCATTATGCTACTTTCTTATGATTCACTTTTAATACAAAAAACAATATTAAACCCGAAAGAAACATCAATGTAGAAATCACTTCTGCCTGAGTTACGTTCATACCTAAAAACTCAAAAACATTGTTAACCCTGATCTTCTCAATTAAAAACCTTTCCAGTCCATTAAACATTAAATATATTGCAAACAATTGACCGGCAATTTTGAGGCGTTTCCGAAGGAACCACAGAACAGCAAGAATTATTATAGCCATTGTTGTTTCGTAAATAGGAGTTGGAAATACCGCTTCCGCCAACTGAAAACAATGGGGACCACTGCAACCATGAATGCGGATTCCTTCATTAATTATGTTATGAGGATAATTGTAAGCCCAAAGCCAATCGGGAAGAAATGCCAGCCAGTTGGGTTTGGTTAATGTATTTACAATACCCCAGTCGCCATCACCAGCAACCTGACAACCAATTCTTCCAACACCGTAAGAAATTATAAGTGCAGGAGCAACAATATCGGTAACATGTCTCCACCAAATTCCATTCTTATTGGTATAAATAATAACTGCTACTGCCGCCACAATTAGTCCTCCGTAAAATGTCAGCCCACTAAACGATACTAACGAAGCTATAGGATCTACCATAAATTCATCCCAATTCTCAAACCAATGGAAAACTTTGGCTCCAATTATTCCAAATACCACAGCAATAAAAACAATGGGCCAGGTATTCTCTTGTGCATGAACTACAATTTCTTCCTGAACCGGTGGATTTAGTTTGTTTTTGTTGCGCTGATAATAAAAATAAAAAGTATAAAGCACTGCAATTAAAACCCCTCCTAACCAAGAGCCTTCGGCAGAAACAAGAAACTCCTTTGGGTTGTTCGCAAAAAAAGAATAATTGGAAAATGCAGCAACTAATTTAAAACCTACCAAGAAACTAATTATGAAAATAACAATAAGTTCGCCAACAGATGCTGGTTTTCCTTTCCATATTTTTTTTATTTGAGGTTTGATTAATCCTTCCTTTTCCTTTCGCTTTAACTCAGAATAAAGGATGATGGCTCCAACCATAAATGCCAATGCAAGAAAAAAACCATAACTCTGGATTGGCATATTAATATTGATGCCAAACAAGTCGTTTATAAGATCACTTAGTTTTGGATACATGTTTTTTATGTTCTATTTATCCGCCGAAGCCTTGGCGTAGGAGGATGTTCTATTTTTTATTGTTAAAAATTAATCTTCCGTCTTCGGAACTTCTGTCTCATGACTTTCAACTTTCTTCTAAATCTTTTTTCCTTCCAGATAATAATTGCTGAACCAATATTCCACTTACAATAAAAATTAGACCAATTACTGTTGAAAAATGGATTTCTTCGCCAACAGTTAACCTGATCCAAAACAATGCAACAAAAGGTGACAAATAAACCAAATTACTCACTTTTGCTGTGTTTGATGATAGTTTCAGAGCATTAAGCCAGATTACAAAACTAATGCTTAATTCAAACATTCCAATGTAAATTGCCCCTACAATAGTTTGCCAGTTGGGCATTTCAATTTCAACACCCTTAACCAATAGATAAACAGCAATGTAAACCAATCCAAATAATAGATTTAGAAATATTTTTTCCTCCGATTTTCGTTTTTCATCCTTCAGATTTAGTATCCAGTAAATTGCCCAGAAAAATGCGCTTAAAAGGGCAAGAAATATTCCAAATGGCTCAGTAATCTGCATGGCATAAGGATTGCCATCGGTACCAATAATTATTATTCCAACAAAACTAATGAACAAAGCAAAAAAACTATAAAAAGGTATTTTCTGTTTAAGAAAAGGAACTGATAACAATACTAAAACTATTGGCCAGGTATAATTTAATATTCCTGCCACCTGTGCTTCCAGAAGAGAATAAGCCTTTAATAAAACCAAATAATATAGAAAAGGGTTAAAAAAACCCATAACCGCAGATCTTAGAATATTTCGTTTTGTAAACTGCTGTTTAAAACTAATCTCTTTGTTGAACGCCAAAATCAAAGTTAGGGCAAGAAGACCAATAATTGCTGACCAAAAAATTAGCAGGTCGAAACTTATAAACCTAAGGCTTATCTTAAAGGCCGAACTCATTGTTGACCAAAACAATATTGCTACCAATGCAAGGAAGTAGGCTTTTTTTTGCTTTTTCATTTACCCTCTAATTAAAAACTGCCCATGTTGGCATACTTCCCATATCGATATCAAAAATCACCATTCCCCAATAATATGTAAATAGAGTAATAACAATGGCACCTATTATATTTAGGATAAACCCATTTCTAGCCATTTGCATTACAGTAATTCGGTTTGATCCAAAAATAATTGCGTTGGGCGGAGTGGCTACAGGTAGCATAAAAGCCATGGAAGCACTAATTGTTGCGGGAATCATAAAGAGTAAAGGATTTACGTCAACACTTACCGAAAGTCCGGCAAGCACAGGCAAAAGCATTTCGGTTGTAGCCGTATTGGATGTTAATTCGGTTAAAAATGTCATTCCAAAAGCAATTATAAAAATTATGATAATT
>JAOZNY010000084.1 GCA_029933565.1 Bacteroidales bacterium | reverse complement strand
CTCCATTACTCCATTACTCCAAAACTCCATTCTTCCACTACTCCACTACTCCACTACTCCACTCTTCAATTCCTCTCTATCTATACTCCCTTATAATCAACCTCATCCATCAATGAGTGGGTAACAACTTTCATTTCATTTAACTCTAAAGCAACAAGGTTACCATAGCCAGCACGACTTTGAATATAAACCCCATTATCAATATCTATAAATTTATAATCCTTAGAGTTTACTGCCAGATCAATAAATTCGTGGTTAACAGGTACATGTCCATGGATAATTTTTTTGTTATCAATTTTTTCAGGTTTAATAGCAAAATCACGTGCCCAAATCATAGCACGCTTATCTTCAAATGGATCTTCATTTCTAAAGTTCAGTCCTGCATGAACAATTATAAAATCATCAAGTTCAACATAATATTTAAGGTCTTTCATCCATTTAATATACTTTTCAGGAATTTCCTTAGGTCTCTCCACATCAAAACTCTCCATTGTTTGTTTTCCGCCATAGCGCTCCCATTCTTTCAGAGTTTTACCTTTTGATCGTATGCCTAGAAACCCCTTTTTATGCATATCCTCCTCCCAGGCTCTAATACAATAATCTTCATGGTTTCCCATTAAGCAGATAATATTGTAATCATTTTCCTGCATTGCCATTATGTAATCAATAACACCTTTACTGTCGGGGCCTCGGTCGATATAATCTCCAACAAAATAAATCTCATCATTTTTATTGGGCTTTACCATCGATTCCATTAAGTATTTTAGAGTAAGTGCACAACCATGTATGTCGGGGATAACCCATCTTTTTGTCATAAAAATCTTTTTATTGGTTTCTTCACAAACAATTGCTTTCAGTAATAGGCCTTCAAGAGTAAAAACATAGGCTGAAGTCAATGATTTGATTATTAAACAAAGATAATCAAATATTTAAAAAGCCTATTTTTGCAGACACTATAAAATATGACAAAAAACACAATGAATAAAAAAGATATAAATAAGGTGCTACTAATTATTTTAGATGGCTGGGGACTAGGCAACAAAACTAAAAGTGATGTAATTTACAATGCCGATACACCCTATTTCGATTCGCTGATGCAGAACTACCCTAACTCAGAAATGTTTACCTGTTGTAATAACGTTGGGCTTCCCGAAGGACAAATGGGCAACTCAGAGGTAGGTCACCTTAATATTGGTGCTGGAAGGATAGTATTTCAGGATCTGGAAAGAATTAATAAAGCCATTAAAGAAGATACCTTAAAAGATAACCTACAAATTAATGCGGCCTGTGATATGGCACTTAAGAATGGGAAAGCCTTGCATTTTATCGGTTTACTTTCTGATGGTGGTGTTCATTCTATGAACTCGCACCTTTATAAATTAATTGATATTGTTGAAGCAAAAGGCCTCGAAAAAGTTTTTATTCATTTAATTACCGATGGAAGGGATACGGATCCTAAAAGTGGACTCGGCTATATCGAAGAACTTAACAATCACCTTAAAGGGAAGAAAACAAAAGTAGCCTCCTTAATTGGTCGCTACTACACCATGGATCGCGACAAACGCTGGGAAAGGGTGAAAAAAGGCTACGACCTGATGGTTAATGCCAAAGGTGAGCAATTTGCAAATGTTGAAGATGCAATTAAAAAGTCTTATGAAAATAGTATTACCGACGAATTTGTAGAACCAGTAGTAATTACTGAGAATGGAAATCCTGTTGCAAGCATTGAGGATGGTGATTCGGTAATTTGCTATAATTTCCGCACCGACAGACTAAGGGAAATAACTCATGTTTTAACACAGGAAAACATGCCTGAGTTAGGAATGAAAACCCTCAAGTTAAACTATTACACCATGACCAACTACAATAAGAAGTTTGAAGGTGTTAATGTAATTTACGATAAAGAAGACCTGAAAAATACACTTGGTGAGATAATTTCAAACAATGGCTTAAACCAGTTACGGATTGCCGAAACAGAAAAATATGCCCACGTAACATTTTTTTTCTCGGGTGGTCGTGAAGAACCTTTTGAAAATGAGAACCGCATTTTAATTAACTCACCCAAAGTTGCAACCTACGATTTGCAACCTGAAATGAGTGCTTACTTGGTAAAAGACAAATTGGTTGAAGACCTGAAACAAAAGAACAACGACTTTGTGGTTGTAAATTTTGCCAATGGCGACATGGTTGGGCATACCGGAATTTATGAGGCAATTTTAAAAGCAGCCCATGCTGTTGACGAATGTATTCAGGAGGTTATAGAAACTGCAAAAGCCAATGACTACACAGTTCTTTTGACCGCCGACCATGGCAATGCTGATTTTGCCGTAAACGACGATGGCAGCCCAAACACAGCACATTCGCTCAATCCTGTGCCTTTTATTTTAATTTCTGATAAGTTAAAGAATGCAAAACTAAAAGATGGAATACTTGCCGATATTACTCCAACCATCCTTCATTTGATGGGAGTTGAGAAAACAAAAGAGGTTACGGGTAAGGTTTTGGTTGAATAGTATTTAGGAGTAATTTAGTATAAATAATTCTTGATTATTACAACTGATGATCTGAAATACTGGCTACAACAAAAATATCATCAATATAATGACCAAAAGCACGATACTTTTTTGAAACTCGAAACTGATATATTCCTAAACTATTTGGTTTCCGGAGTTTAAAATCCACTTGTTGATATTGATTGTTTTCTAGGTTCTTTTTAGCCTTAAAATACTGTTTCCCAATTTGTCTTTTTTCAATATAGGCAATAACATTCTTTCGTTCACGGACAATCATCCTTGAAAATTATATAGTTCATCTTTACCTAATGTTTTGGAATACTCTAAATCTTCTTGAACTTGTTTCGGTAATTCGCTAGGGTTTATTTCCTCTAAAATAATTTTACCTCTTTCCGCAAAATAAACATCAATTAACTCAGAAATATTATCAAATTGTGTTTGTGGCAAATCTATCCCATTTTTGATGGTTATTGTTGTCATGATAAAAATTGTTTAATTATATACAAAAATAGGGATAATTATAAGAAAGGTCAAATACTTGGCAATATTTATTTAATTTAACTTCATTGTTTTCAAACTCTCATTTCACTTAATAAACTAGACATCAACCAAAAAAGCACTTCAATTATTACTACATTTGCACCATGCAGTTCAAAACCCCTTACGTTGCCAAATTAATTTATCCCGGCCTGCTTTGGGACATGCCCTCTGATGAAAACAAAATTTACCTGACTTTCGATGATGGGCCACATCCTGAAATAACACCATTAGTTTTAAATTTACTTGACAATTACAATGCAAAGGCAACATTTTTCTGCGTTGGCGAGAATGTGAAAAAGCACCCTGAAACATTTGAATTTTTAAAACAAAAAGGCCATGCTGTTGGTAACCACAGCCATAACCACCTCAACGGCTGGAAAACAGCAAATAAGGATTATTACAAAAATGTTGAACTGGCTAACAAACTCATTGACTCTAAATTATTCAGACCACCTTACGGGAGGATTTCGCCCTCACAGATAAAACACCTCAAGAAAGATTATAAAATTATAATGTGGTCGGCATTGAGTTATGATTTTGATGCAAGAGTTAGCAAAAAAGAATGCCTTGAGCGATCAATAAAAAATTCCACTGCCGGAACTATAATTGTTTTCCACGACAGTGAGAAGGCCAAAGAAAAAATGCTGTTTGCACTTGAAGGATATTTAAAACACTTTAGTAAAAGTGGGATTGAGTTTTGTGCATTAAAATAAAATCTAATCTAAATATCATTTTTATCTATTTTTGAATTTCTTTTAAAAATTACTAAAGTGAAAATCAACTTAAATGTTTTAGTTCCCATTATTGTTTTTGCATTGTTGTTTTCCTGTGCCCATCCGGGTAGTCCCGGGGGAGGTCCCAAAGACATGGATGCTCCAGTAATTTTGGTGGTAATTCCTGAAAATGGCAGTGCTAATTTTAGCACAGATAAATTTACTATCGAATTTGACGAATTCATCGAACTTAAAGACATTCAAAAACAGGCTCTTATTTCACCACCTTTGAATTCTAAACCAGATTTCAAAATAAAGGGGAAATCTCTTCAGGTAAAATTTAATGAGGAATTAAAAGAAAATACCACTTATTCAGTTTATTTTGGTGATGCCATTGTAGATATTACCCAAGGAAATCCAGTTAGCAACTACACCTATATTTTTTCAACCGGACCATATGTGGATTCATTAAGTCTTCAGGGAAAAGTTTTAGACGCTTTTACACTTGAGGCTGTGGAAGATTGTTTCGTAATGCTATATAAAGATGATAACGACACTATCTCCCTCGATTCGCTACCATTAATGGTTCGACCATACTATTTGAGTAAGTCAGATAAAAAAGGCAGGTTTAGATTTAATGGTTTGGGTAACGATGAATATTTAATGTTTGCTATTTTGGATATGAACGCCAGCCTTAGTTTCGACCAGCCAAACGAACAGATTGCTTTTATCGATTCGCTAATACACCCAACTTATGTAAATAAACCAAAACCAGACAGCAGCCTGATTGATACTTTGGGAGCTGCAATTGCTGAAACTGATCTTAATATTACCAATGACTCATTGGCAAAAATTATTGCCGATAGTCTTTTTAAAGCAAAAAGTAATCTGTTCAGCGATCAGTTGAAAACCTATGAAATGTTCCTCTACACAGAAAAGGACACAGTTTTTAAACTAATGAGTGCAAAGATTATAAAGGAAAATACAATACAATATGTTTTTAACACACCTATTAATAATGATGTAAGCATTTCAGTTGTAAACTATGCCAACAGGGAAATATGGTTTGTTGCTGACACTTCGGAAAATGCCGATACAATAACATGGTACTATAAAAACCTACCAATTGACACATTGCAGGTATTGGTAAAACAAAATGCTGATACCTTAGATTTTATTAACTTTAGGTTGAACAAACCAAAAATTGGCAGAAAAAATAAAAAAGATAAAGGAAAGCCTCTTAAAATATTGTCAAATCCTGCTTCAAAAGTTTTAAAGCCAAAAACCTCTCCACGAATAGACTTTAATCAACCAATTGAAAATATTAATTTCGATTCGGTAATTTTAATTTCAGGAAGCGACACAATTATAAAACCTGATTTTTACTTTACCAACAATTTGCAAATGCAGTTGGAAATACCTGTTGAAAACGCAGAAGACACACGTTATTTAATAGTAATCCCCGATTCATGTATCTACGATTGGAATGGTCTTTCAAATAAAGAAACCCTATTACGGTTTTCGACTAAGCCACTTAGTGATTATGGCACTTTTATTTTAAATGTTAGCACAAGAAATAAACATTCGTTGATACTGCAATTGCTAGGCTCTAAAAATGAACTTATCAAACAGAATTTGTTTTCTGGAGACACAACTTTGGTTTACACTTATCTAACTGCAGGCAAGTATAAACTCAAAGTAATTTTTGATTCAAATAATAATGGTAAATGGGACATGGGTAGTTACCTAAAAAATATTCAGGCAGAAAAAGTCATTTATTACAATAATGAATTAGATGTACGTGCAAACTGGGATATTGAAGAAGAATGGGTTTTGAGTGATGAGTGATGAGTTTTGGGTTTTGAGTAACTAATCGTTGCACCGGTTGATGCATTCAATAATTTCTGTGAGGGTCATATTTTTAATGGAATAGAAAATTTTCTTTCCTTCCCTATGTGAAATAAGAACACCTTTATTTTTGAGGATATTTAAATGGTGAGAAGCAGTAGCTTGCTCTATCTCCAGAGCCTTGTATATTTGTGTAACACTTAATTTTTCATCCTGTGTTAACAAATCAATAATAGCAATTCTCATTGGGTGTGAGATTGCCCTTAACTTACTGGCAGCCATTTCAAGCTTTGCAATATTAATATCCAGACGAGCCATTTATTTATAATTATTTAAAGGGCAAAACTAGAAAAATAAATTGTGCGTAAACAACAATATATCTACATATATTACTTATTTACATATTTTATAACTGTTCTAAATAGTAAAAAATTGTACTGCCTGAATTTCAACACCTTAGATTCAGATTAATCGGCAAACAAACTGGTGAAATTAAATACAGTTCCATCAAATAAACCTTTATCACTTAATTTAATATCAGGAATTACCAGAAGAGCCATAAACGACATAGTCATAAATGGAGCCCTGAGTTTTGAACCCATTTGATGCGCCATTTTATCAATTTCATGATATTTTGCAGCAATATCCCAGGCATCATTATTCGACATTAATCCTGCTACCGGAAGTGGCAACACTTTTTCATCATCACCAGAAACAGCAGCAACTCCACCCTTTTCCTTAACTACAAGGTTTATGGCATTTACAATGGCCTCATCAGTTGTGCCAACAGCAACAATATTATGGCTGTCGTGGGCTACACTAGATGCAATTGCACCTTCCTTAAATCCAAAACCATTAATAAAAGCAACAGCAGGTACAGCATATTCATATCTATTGACAACAACTATTTTTAAAACATCATTATCAATGTTGCTTACAACTTTTCCATTTTCAATTTTGGGCTCATACTCTTTCAGTGCAGTTATTAATTCGCCATCAAAGGCCTCAATAACTTTTAGTTTTCCATTTTTTGAAGATACTTCAATGTGAGTAGAATTAATTTGAGTGGCATTAAATTTATTAGGTGTTGTGGCACTAATTCTCTCAATCAAACTGCTCTTTCCATTGTAAACTTCAATTCCATTTATAAATGTTTGCTGGATATTAAAATCTTCAAGCGAATCAACAACAATAAAATCGGCTGCATCACCAGTCTGCAGAATACCAACTTCGAGTTTATAATGTTCAATTGGGTTTAACACAATACTTTTCAGCACCTTAAGTGGCTTATAACCTTTGGCAATTGCCCTTTTATACATTTCATTAATATGACCTTCAACAAGATCGTCGGGGTGTTTATCGTCGGAGCAGAACAAAACTTTATCGGCATGATCTTTTAACAAATCAATAAGTGCCTCAAAATTTTTAGCTGCACTGCCTTCACGAATTTGGATTTTCATGCCGAAATTTATTTTCTCCAGAGCCTCCTCCATGGTAAAGCATTCGTGGTCTGTACTAATTCCTGCTTCAATATATTTTCTAGCAGCATCACCTTTCACTCCGGGCGCATGACCATCGGTAGGCTTACCATGCTTTTTGGCAATTTCAATCTTCTTCATCTCAAAATCATCACGATTAATCACCCCTGGGAAATTCATCATCTCCGAGAGGTATTTAATCTCGTCCATGGCCAAAAGTTCATCCAGCTCTTCGTGTCCAATTCTGCCCCCTGCAGTTTCAAAAGGGGTGGCTGGCACGCATGCCGATGCACCAAAATAAAACTTAAAAGGTACTGATTTTCCATTTTCAATCATGTATTTTATACCATCTATTCCAAGAACATTGGCAATTTCGTGAGGATCGGAAACGGTAGCTACTGTTCCATGAGTTACTGCCACTCTGGCAAATTCAGAAGGAATTAGCATGGAACTTTCTATGTGAATATGCGAATCGATAAGCCCAGGTAAAATGTATTGATTTTCCTTAATCGATCCATCTTCAACTATTGATTTTATGTATCCATTTTCAAAATGGACAGTACCTTTGAATATTTTATCACCAATAAGGTCAACAATTTTTCCTGATATTTTTTGAGAATTCATAGTCTTAGTTTTATGCGGTCAAAAGTAAATATTAATTAGTTGGATTATAAAATCCATTTCAAATAATTGTCAGTATTAATTAACTGAAATTCAGATTCAGGATATGCATCCATAAATGTTTTTGGAACTTTTGCCATCTTCTTAGGATTCCATTTTACTTCAGTTGCAAACAGTTTACCTTCTCTTTCTTCAACCCAATCAATTTCTTGCTTTTGATATGTCCGCCAAAAATAATTGGAAACCATTAAATTGTTATAATTTTGATGCTTTACCCTTTCACTTAAAATATAGTTTTCCCATAAGTCGCCTTGATCATTTCGCAACGATAAATCATTTACATTATTAATAATTGCATTACGTATTCCATTATCGTAAAAATACCAACGACTCATCTTACTAACTTCCTTTCGTAGATTTCTGCTATAACCATCCAGACGATAAACCACAAAAACTTTTGATAGTAAATCCAAATATTTCGCAACAGTATCTTTGTGTAATCCAAGGCTATTTCCAAGTTCACTAAGCGAAACTTCCTTTCCAATCTGATATGCAATAAGTTTAAGTAAATCGAGTATTTTCTTTGCGTTGCGAAGACCATCAAATTCTAAAATATCTTTAAGAAGATAAGAACTAATAAGTTCTGTCAAGTACATTGACTTCTCATTCCTGCTGTTTAATTGTAAAAGTTCCGGATAACTACCAAAAATCAAACGTTCCTTTAACTTGCTTTTTGTTTCAACAATGCTTTCGGTTTTAGAATACTCACTTTGTGAGATAGGAAAAAGATTAAACGTTCGCTTTCTTCCTGTTAAAGGCTCCCCTAGTTTATTGCTTAAATCAAATGCCGACGATCCACTTGCAAGAATTTTAACAGAAGGCACAGTATCAACCATCAACTTTAACTTAAGACCAATATTTTCAATTTTTTGCGCTTCGTCAATCACAACTATTTTATTATCCCCTATTAACGAAACATAGTTTTCAGTTGTCCTTTCTTCAAGGAGCGAATGTGAAGACATATCATCACCATTAAGAATGAGGCTCTTTCCTTTAACTGTATTTAATATACGCTTCATTAATTCTGTTTTTCCGGTTCTTCGCGCACCTAAAATCAGAACTACTTTGTTTGGCTTTAATGAATCAATAACCTGATCTGTAATTTCCCTTTCCAAAAACATATCACTAAATATTTATTAATAAATAATTGACAAATATATGTAATTCCGCTAATACAATAGCGGAATTACATAAAATACCGCTAATACAATAGCGGAATTAACGTTTTTTAATGGCCTGATTTTGGTAAAAACAGGGGATTTTACTTAATCAGCAAATCGTTAAACGGAAAAAAAGTATCCAGATTTTTTGACAGAAGATATTTGGCTAACTCCATCTTGTTCATTTTAGTAGTCATCATAACAAAATCACCACCCCAGCCACCTAATGATTTTACACTACCACTAAAATCGCTGAAAGCAATGGATTTAATCGTAGGCCTAACTAAAACTTTCGAAATAATATCTTCGTGGGTTTCTACTAAATATTCAAACTCTTCCAGTTTTTTACAATTAGAAATTGCTCTTGAAATCTTACTGATTTCATCTATTTCATTACTTGTAAATTTTGCGTTTTTCCTGAAACTCTTAATACTTTCAATGGATTTTTGCTTTTTACCCAGATAAACAAAATAAATATTGTCGCTAAATTCAAGATTGAATGTAGTTTCTTCAATTAATGGCTCAGAATATTTAAGTTCAAAAAACAAAGGGCTATTGGAATTTGCACAAGCGATGTCGTAGCCGGAGCCTCCAAAGGAGGATTTTTGTAATTCAAATGCATCTACTCCTGCCCACTTAGCAATATTGTTGATTAAAGTAGAACTTGAGCCCAATCCGTGCCAGGGCAGGAATTCAAGTTTCGTCTTCACTTTCAGACCAACTTCACCATTAAGGAATTCAGATTGAAATTCTTTCGTTTTCTTTAAAATAGCGACAAGCCGTTTAGCAATTTTTACATTGTCGGTTTCAATTATTTCAAGTTGTGGAATACTCAATTCAGCATTGAACCAATTACCTCCTAAATGCTGGGAATGCCACTGCAAAACACCTTTCATTTTACTTTCTGAAACTTCAAGCGACTGGCCTTTATTAATTGGCAATGCCAGAGCCTTTGCCCCTTCAAGCACAAGGTATTCGCCCGTAATGAGCAGTTTTCCGTTAGAATAAAAGTAAGTGCTACTATTTTTCAAGACCCCTAAGTTTGTTTAGGAATTGTTCAACGCTACTGTAAGAAACTTTATGCTCAACAAAATATTCCTCTGCTTTCTTTTTCTCTTCTTTTGTAGATTCAAAATTGTTTAGAATATTCATAAGATGCATTTTCATATGCCCTATCTGTATTCCTTTGGTAACCAGTGAGCGGATGGCGGCAAAATTATTTGACAAACCAACTGCCGAAGAAATCATCATCAATTCCTCTGCCGAGGGCTCCCCAAGCATTTCCAGTGAGTGTTTAGCAAGTGGGTGAAGCGAAGTAAGTCCTCCAACAGTCCCCATGGCTAATGGCACCTCAACAAAAAACTTAAATCTATTGTCTTCAATTTCCACATGCGAAAGGCTTTTATATTTTCCATCTCTGGAGGCATAAGTATGCCCTGCTGCTTCAATTGCCCTAAAGTCGTTGCCGGTGGCAATTGCTACTGCATCTATCCCATTGAACAAACCCTTGTTGTGGGTTGTAGCCCGATATGAATCAATTTCAGCAATTTTTACTGCCAGAGCAAATTTCTCGGCAAACTCCCTTCCTGTCAAATCCTTGTCGATGTTTTCAAGTTCGCTCAAATTGCACTCTACCCAGGTTTTTACCAAACAGTCGGGAGTGTAATTCGACAATATTGACATAATTATCTTGCATTCTTTTTCTTTTTCTTTGAAGATATCTTTTTCTGCAAAAAAATCCTCCATGGAATTGGCAAACTCCTCTAAACACGAATTTATAAAATTTGCACCCATGGAATCGCGGGTATCAAAAGAGACTTTTATCTGGTAGTAATTATCAATTTCTTTTGTCAGATCAATAAGTTCGAAATCGAGAATGCCTCCCCCACGGCTTTCCATTTTAGCAGTAATCTCTTTGGTTCGTTCGCGAAGAAAAAGTTTAAGTTCATCAAATTTAAATTGAAGTTTTTTAAAGTCACCTTCCCAAAGAAAATGTACCTGACCAATTTTAACCATTCCCTTAATTTCAGATCTAAAACCTCCATGCTCCGACCAAAATCTGGCTCCCGAAGAAGCAGCGGCAACCACTGAACTTTCTTCAATTACCAATGGAACTACATAAGTTTGTCCATTGATAATAAAGTTTGGTGCAACGCCATAGGGAATATAAAAATTGGAAATGGTATTTTCGCTAAACTCATCAAAAACCTTTTGTTTTTTATCGTCGGAATGCCAGAAACTTTTAAGCAGTTCAACGGTTTCTACCTGATTATCCATCATTTCGGCAACCATTCTCAACTTATCCTCCTTAATAAGTTTTGAAAAACCCCTTAGAATTAATTCTCTCTTCCTTCCATCTGCCATTTGGGCAAAATTATAATAAAAATTGTTCTGTTATAACTTTTGTGATTTTTAGTGATGTGATAGGTTGCTATAAAACTTTTGAGATTGCTTCTCCGCCAATCCAATCTTGCTAAACTATTACCATTCTGTTAGGCGGATCGCAATGACACTCATAACTTGTGAGACGAATTACAAGTTTTCACATCAAACTGAATAACGGAAATGTAAAATTGATTTATTGATTTTAAAACTGAATAGAATGTTTAATTGTAATACAACCCAAATTCAATATTTTTCCCTTTCTGATTTAAGGAACTCAACAACTTAACCTCTCAACAATTGAACCATTGAACAATTAAACCATTAAATAATTGAACCATTAAATAATTAAACAATTGAACCATTAAAAATCACCAGTCATCTTTAACTTTCTCCGGCTCAGGGCGCA
>JAOZNY010000083.1:9840-11727 GCA_029933565.1 Bacteroidales bacterium | reverse complement strand
ATATTTGTATTTTGATTTTTGTCTATTATACCTATTATTGTAAAAATATTTTTTTCAATGCGAATTCTAATACTTTGTACAGGAAACACATGCCGCAGTCAGATGGCAGAAGGTTTTTTAAAAACATTTGATAAGAGTCTTGAAGTTTTTTCTGCCGGAACTAGAGCCGAACTAAATGTAAACCCAAGAGCTATTGCGGTGATGAAAGAAATAGGGATAGACATTAGTGCTGGCAAACCTGGAAGCGTTGAAAAGTATTTAAACACAGATTTCGATTTTGTAATTACAGTTTGTGATGGGGCAAAGGAAATTTGTCCGGTGTTTTCAGGAAATGTAAAAAATCGCTTGCACATTGGTTTCGACGATCCCGCTGATGCAAAGGGAACGGAAAGCGAAATACTGGCGGTTTTTAGGCGTGTCCGCGATGAGATAAAAACAGATTTCACAAACTTTTATAAGAGCAAATTAATTGGTTAATTTCATGAGTAATTATAAACAAGGCAAACGACTTTCATTCCTCGATCGCTACTTAACCCTTTGGATTTTTGCTGCAATGTTTGCAGGTGTGATGTCAGGTAATTTATTTCCTGCATTTGCAGGTTTTTGGGAATCGTTAAGTTACGGAACCACCAATGTTCCAATAGCAATAGGCTTAATAATTATGATGTTTCCGCCTTTGGCCAGAGTGAAATACGAAACTATGCACCGTGTATTTTCCAATACAAAAATACTATTGCTGTCGCTTGTTCAAAATTGGCTTATTGGTCCTGTTCTGATGTTTGCTCTAGCGGTTCTCTTTTTGGGCGATTTCCCTCATTATATGACCGGATTAATAATAATTGGTCTGGCCCGATGCATTGCCATGGTAATTGTTTGGAACGATTTAGCCGGGGGCGATCGTGAGTATGCCGCAGGACTGGTGGCTTTTAACAGTGTTTTTCAGGTATTATTTTTCTCGGTTTATGCTTGGTTTTTTATAACATTTTTGCCCAACATTCTTGGATTCGAATCTTTTGAAGTAGATGTCACCATTGGTGAAATTGCGAAAAGTGTATTTGTTTATTTAGGTGTTCCTTTGATAGCCGGTTTCCTGACAAGGTATTTTCTTAAAAAGAAAAAAGGTGATGAATGGTATTCAAAAAAGTTTGTGCCTGCAATAAGTCCGTTAACACTGTTTGCCCTCTTATTTACAATATTTGTAATGTTCTCAATGAAAGGTGAATATATTGTGCAATTACCATTTGATGTAGTTAGGGTTGCAATTCCATTGTTTATTTATTTTATTTTGATGTTTGCTGTATCGTTTTTTATGGGGCTAAAAGCAAAAGCCGGATACCCAAAAACTACAACCATAGCATTTACTGCTGCCAGCAATAATTTTGAACTGGCAATTGCTGTTTCAATTGCTGTTTTTGGGATTAATTCAGGAGAGGCATTTGCAGCAGTTATAGGTCCTCTGGTTGAAGTTCCCGTACTAATAATGCTGGTAAATGTTGCCCTGCGATTGAAGGAAAAGTACTTTTAATTCACTACTTCGCTAAAAATGTCTGAAATTTATTGTAAGGTTGTGTTTGTGTCTTGATCCCTTTAACTTCGTAAACTATGTCCCTTTATCGTAACTGCAAGCAACCAATGATTAAACTACGGCTGGTAAGTTATCCTTCGCCAAGGCTACGGCTAACAAGCAAAAAAGGCCTGTTCAAATTGAACAGGCCTTTTTTTATAAGAATAGATAATTAAATCTAGTTAACATCCCAGAAAACTGGTGATCTGTGATCATCAACTCCACCAGGAAGTAATGCTTTTGCAGCATTGTAATTATCTTCATTCTGAAGTTTCTCATCGTATGGATAAGGATAACGTTTTGGAATATCGCTATAAACCATT
>JAOZNY010000083.1:0-9740 GCA_029933565.1 Bacteroidales bacterium | reverse complement strand
CAGCAGCTTGAGCAGCACTATTGTTTACATCTGCTAAACGCATACCTAAACGCAATTGAAGTGATGCACCAAATGCTTTCCATGAAGCTATATCACCACCGAACATTACGTCGGCACCACCATAACTAGCACCAGGCTTAAGCATACTTAGTGCAATACCAAGATCACCCATAATTGCAGTATAAATACCGGCAGCATCGTCATAAGCTGGACGTGAATTGTCAGCAAGTTGTAAAGCTTCTGTATAAGGCATGTCACCAAAGGCATCAACTATACATTGCCATGCATAAACTTCAAGAATAGTAGCAATTGCAATTTTGTTGTCGCGCTCTAACTCTGCTCCACCCCAATCGGCAAGCAATTCTTTTACGCGTTTAAAATCCATCAATGCATCTCTATAAAATTCTCTTACATATCCATCAGGAATTTTACGGTCTTGATACAAATATCTTGACTCGTCAAAATACTGCATTTCTTGCCAGTACTGTACTGTAAGGTTATGAGTATTGATGTTTACATTTGTAATATCAACTTGGTTTATCAATGCTACTTCAGCATTGGTAAATAAAGTCTCAATAGGAACCTCTGTCGGGTTCTTTGGATCGATATTATCAGGCAGTTTACATTGAGTAACCCCGATAATAAGAACCATAACAATCGAAATATATTTTATTATTTTCATCTGTTTACTTATTTAATTGTTAATTATTAAAATCCTATCTTAACGTTAAATCCGTAAGTCCTAGCTGTTGGGTAAGCACCGGTTTCAATACCTTGCTGGTTACCTGAACTCAACTGGAATTCGGGGTCAAAGTGGTCAACGTTCTTAGAAATAATCCATAAGTTACGTCCTGTGGCAGAAATGCTTAAGTTATTAATAAAATTGTTCTTAAACATCTTGGCTGGGAAACTATATGTAATCGCCATTTCGCGAAGTTTTACATAAGAAGCATCAAATACGTAGCGTGCAGTTGGGCTGTTGTTGTAATAGAAAGCACGACCCCAACGACCAGAATTAACAAGTAGGTCATTTGATGATCCATCTTCTTTTACACCAGGTAAAATAGTTCCACCTGAATTTGCAGCTGCGTCACCTAATGGAAGACCGCCACCAAAGTGTGGTCCAAGGTCACCATCTGCAGTACTCCAAACATCGTCACGCATTGGGTTACCCAATGTGTTAGATCCAGTTGTTTCTGCAAACATTCCTGTTGCTTGTCCATACTTAGTGTTAACAGAATAAATGTCGCCACCTTTTTGGATATCAACTAATACGTACATAGATAAGTTCTTCCATGAAAGGTTTGAACTAATACCCATTCTCCAATCAGGATTGATATCACCAATTACGGTATCATTAACTGATTTCATATAATAACCATTGTCACCAACAGTTTTTTCACCATTTGTCCAAACAAAGTCAGTTCCACGAATACTACCATAAGGCTGTCCAACAGTTGCATTAACAGAAACATCCCATGCTGAATAAATGGTCATATTTGTAACACCTTCATAAAGGCTAAGAACTTCATTCTTATTTGTCCACCAGTTAACACCTAAATCCCAGTTCCAGTCTTTAGTGCGAATAGCAGTACCGGTAAGAGATATTTCCCAACCTTGGTTTTGAATTTCACCACTATTTACATATCGACGTGTAACACCTGACATAGATGTAACAGAAACAGGCATAATCTGATCGTATGAGTTAGCTTTATAAGTTGTAATATCAAATCCTAAGCGGTTTTGGAAGAAACTACCTTCTAAACCTATTTCCCAACTTTTTGTAAGTTCTGGCACTAATGCAGGATTCAATAATGTACTATTCACTGAGAATAGTGCATAGTCACCCCAACTTGTACCTTGTGAGTAAGTAGATGTTAAACTATAAGCAGGAGCATCGTTACCAACTTGTGCATAGTTTGCACTAAGTTTTAGGAATGATAACCAACTAACATCTTTTAAACCACCTAATTCGTTAATAAGCAAACTTGCTGAAACTGATGGGTAGAAATATGAATTTTCCCCTTCAGGAAGTGTAGAAGACCAGTCATTTCTTGCACTAGCTTCAATATATACAAAATTGTTGTATCCAACACTAGCACTTCCATAAAGACTGTTTGAGCCTCTTAATGTTAAAGTTTCCCTAACACTTACAGGTGCTTTTGAATTTTTAACTGTATATAGTTCAGGAACAACAAGTCCACCAACAGTATGTGAATAAAGAGCAGAAGTTCTACGTGAGTTATTGTTAAATCCTGCAAATGCAGTAACAGAAAACTTACCAAATACTTTGTTGAAATTCAACATAAAGTCTGTATTAGTTTCCAGATAGTTTCTTCTGTAACTTGAGAATAATGATTGATCAAGGCTACCAACAGCAATTCTTTCATTTTGCTCTTCACCATAATTGTCAAGACCAAAACGTGCTGTAGCAAATAAATAATCAGTAAATTCCCATTTGGCACTTACATAACCAAATACTCTATTACGTTCGTCATCTTCATAATTCTTACGACGTACCCAATAAGGATTATCGAAATATGAAGGTTTAAGGTGATCAGTACCTGCCATTACGCGGTTACCATCTCCATCAAAAGTTCCCCAATAATTTGAGTTCCATGAAAGTTGGCTTCCATCGCTACGTAGATAAAGGTCATCAAGACGCTTCATGTCAACATTACGCTCAAACCACTGTGAGAATGATTGCATTGGGTTTCCACCATCGTAACCTGTACCAGCACGTCCTTGTGCTTTAGTGTTATTATAAGTAACGTTCGCAGAAACTGAAATCTTGTCGTTAACATTGTAACTACCTGCAAAGTTTATGATGTTCTTCTTTAGTTCGGCATTATCTAACATACCTTTTTCGTCAAGGTTAGTATATGATAAACGGAAAGTTCCATGCTCATTAGCACCATCAACAGCAATGTTGTTGGTCCATTTAACACCAGTATTGAAGAAATAATCAAGTCCATTTTCGCCTGCAACCCATGGGCGTGCAACACCAAAGTTATCTGAAGTTGGATCAAGTGCATCCCACTGAATAACTTGTAGATCAGGATTAAATTTCTCACCCCATGAGGCATCCTCTGAAGATGGAGTCATAAGATCCATAGTACCACTTTCGTTGAAATCACCATAAAAGAAGTTTCCGCCTTCTACATCAACCCCATTATAATTTCCTGCTGGATTGTCATAAAACGGGCCATAACCAGCACCGTATTCATTCTGCCATTGTGGACCAGTTGACATATCGGCTGTACTGAAAGTAACACCGGAGTTAATGGTTACACCAAGTCTTTTCTGGCCAGATTCGGTAACTTTACCTTTTTTGGTTACAATCATAACAACACCGTTGGCAGCACGTGAACCGTAAAGAGCAGTTGCAGCAGCACCTTTAAGAATAGTCATTGACTCAATGTCATCAGGGTTAATGTCCATGGCAGTATTACCATAGTCATATCCACCCCAACCATCATTCTGGTAACTGGTAGAATTGGCAGTACCTTTACTTTCGTTGGTATTGCTGTTATCAACAGGTACACCATCAATAACAAACAACGCCTGGTTGTTTTGAGTCATAGAAGCAGTACCTCTGATTAAGATGTTGGCTGAACCTCCCATAGTTGCTGAAGGCTTAACGTCAACACCGGCAGCTTTACCTGAAAGTGAGTTAACAACGTTAGTTGATCTAACGCGCGTAAGCTCTTCGCCATCAAGTTCCTGTACAGCATAACCCAGTGATTTTTTCTCACGGGAAACACCAAGTGCAGTAACTACTACTTCATCCATAAGTAGTGATTCTGTTTCCATCACAACGTCGATACTGTTGCTATTGCCAAGATTAATCTCAACAGTAGTCATACCAACGAAGGAGAAAACTAAAACCTCTGCTGAAGGCTCTACATCTAAGGTGTACAGTCCGTCCAGATCAGTGGTAGTTCCTTGTGTGGTGCCTTTTACGACAACCGTTGCACCAGGAATTCCAAGACCATCGTCGGCACTGGTAACCTTACCACTAATTGTTCTTGTTTGTGCATTGGCAATTGTAGCGCCAAGAAACAACAAAAACGTTAGCAAAATTGTAATTTTTCTCATAATGATAATTTTTGGTTAATGAATTACTAATTTAATTTACGTTTCAATTTTTATGATTTATTAATAAAATAATTTACAAACTTAACAAATAATTAACATGCATCCTACAAACAGTAGCAATTTAACTGTTAGTAGAAATAATACTAATTATCAATTTTTAATAAATTTTCTTTTTGATTGTATCCCAATTTCTTAATGTTTCTGCTAAAAACGTTGCAATTTATAATAAAATCCAATGCTGACAATAAATTATTTGATTTTTTTCAAACTAAAAATCAATATTAACAAAATAATTGCTGTTATGCTACTGTTAAACCAATCAACTTTCTCAAAATATACCAAGTTCATAATTAGTAGTAAAACCAGACTGGCAGAAATTATAAGAACTCCTTTTCTTTTTGAATACAGCATAAACACAACCCCAACAATCAGTAAAATAAAGAGTAATATTTCGAGTAGGATGTAATTTTTTATACTTAGAAAGGGATTTACGACTAAACTAATTTCTTCAGATAGAACATTACTATTGAAAAGAAGAACATAGACATAAAACAAAATTGCTATGGCAGAAGCAAATATTAAAAAAAAGGAAATTGCCTTTATTATAATAGGAGTAGCCCTTTTTAAGTCAGATTTAGCCGAATTATTTTGCTTATTCTTTTCCAACTTCCTTTAAATTTTTAAAATATAAAAGTACAAAAATAACCGTAAGTGCAATTTCAAAAAATGGGAAAGGCAGAGAAGGAACAAAAATTTCGGGCAAAATAAGAAGCAGAATTTGAGATACACTATAAATATGAAATCCAGTCATTTTTAAATTCCACATTAAATAAACCCCATAAACCGATACTGCAAATAGTACTATTTGCATAAGAAAGAAGTTAGGGTTTATGGCCAAAAGAAACCCCATGTCGATTTCGGTACCCAATATCTTCTGAATTGCACCATCTTCAAAATAAATTTTTATTTGATCAAACAATGAATAAATAATGAAGTTTGAAAAAATGGAGGCTCCTCCTCCAACAAAACTTAGTACACATAAAAGGCTTAGCTGTGATGGCCTTTGTTTTTTTGGTTCGATACTGTTTTCAATATTATCCATGTAAATAATTCTGCTCTGTGACTATTCCAATTCTCCAATTTCCTTTTCAACCTCTTCCAGTATTTCACACTGCTTTACTAATTCCTTCATAGTATTATGGTCCTTATAAAGAGGTCGGTCGATATCCAGAAACTCAACATGTTTTCTAATAACTGCATGTGCTTTAATTGTTCCTTTTCCAAAATTATAATCTCTAAAGTCGAGGGCTTGGGCTGCGGCCATAAATTCAATACCCAAAATGCCATAGGCATTATCAATTATCTGGAAATTTTTTATGGCTGTATTCATTCCCATGGAAACAAAATCTTCCTGGTCGGCAGCTGCCGGAATCGATTGGATGGAAGCAGGAGCCGATAATATGCGCTGCTCAACAATTTGCATGTCGGCAGTATATTGGCTAAGCATCATGCCTGAAAACATTCCAGCACCTTTAGTTAAAAATGGGGGCAAACCAACACTTAGTGCAGGATTATTCAATCTATTAAGTCTTCTTTCTGAAAGTACGCTTACCATTGTAATTGCAATACCTACCATGTCCATTGGTAATGCAACCGGTGTACCCTGAAAGTTTGCACCTGAAAGAGCCATATCCTCATCGGGAAAAAATATTGGGTTATCGCCAACACCGTTCAATTCAATTTCAACTTGCGATTTGGCATAAGCCAGCGCATCGTGGGCAGCTCCAATAACCTGAGGTGATGAGCGCATTGAATATGCATCCTGTACCTTGTGGGCAACTTTGCCTTCCTTAAGATCGCCACCAGCAACCATTTTGGCTATTGCTTTTGCACTTCTTATGGCACCACTAAAACCTCTAACTTCGTGTAAACGGGAAGTATATGGACCCATATTTGCTTTCAGTGCTTCCAACGACATTGAGGCAGCAATTTCTGCTTGCTTTAGCCAGTTATTGGCGTCGTAGATTAAAATTGCACTCATTGCAGTAAGAACATTCGAGCCATTAATTGTACCCAAACCATCACGGGCTTTTAGTCCAGGAACTTCAATTCCTGCTTTGTCCATTGCATCACTTCCCTCAAGAAGCTTCCCCTTATAAAACGCTTTTCCTTCACCCATAAGTAAAAGGGCAATTTGCGACATCGGAGCCAAATCACCCGATGCACCCACCGAGCCTTTTTGACATACAAAAGGGGTAACGCCTTTGTTCAACATTTCAAGTAATGTAAGTGTTATCTCCAAACGGATTCCTGAATTTCCATGCGCATGAACGTTAATTCTTCCCAACATGGCACCCCTTACATATTCTTCGGGCATGGCATCGCCAATTCCGGCGGCATGATTATAAATCAGGTATTTCTGAAATTCTTTTACTTGATCATCGTTGAGTGCAACTTCCGAGAATTCGCCTATACCGGTATTTACACCATACATTGTTTCTCCTGCTTCAATCTTTTTTTCAAGCATTATGCGGCACTTCTTTATTCTGATAATTGCATCGGGGTGAAGTTCAACATTTTCACCATTTCGAGCCACATTAACTACATCTTCAACCCTAAGGTCACTTCCTTTTATTATAAATGTCATTATTGCTATGTTTTTAGTTCAGCGAAATTATTAATTTATATCGGATTAAGAACTTTTAATGTTTATTAAGTTTTATACATAAATGTTAAAAACTAATAAATTGAATTATCTATTTCGCTGTTATTCCGTACTTTGCAAATGTTAATTAATCAATATCAAAATTTAATCAATTTTATTTGAATAATTTACTTTTTAAACTTAGCAGTTTGAGTTTTTCAAATCCTGATTATTAGTCTAAAATTCCTATTTTCGCTCCTTCAATTTTCTAGCAAGAAACATCCACATGATGAAAAATTATAAGAACACTAACAACCTGATTGGTTGGATTATATTTGGCATTGCCACGATTGTTTATTTTTTAACTCTTGAGCCCACAGCTAGTTGGTGGGACTGCGGCGAATACATTGCTACTGCTTACAAACTGCAAGTTGGCCATCCTCCAGGAGCACCTTTATTTCAATTACTTGGGCGTTTCTTTTCACTTTTCGCCTTTGGCAATATTGCCAATGTAGCATTAATGATTAATGTGATGTCGGCCTTGTCGAGTAGTTTTACGATCTTATTTTTGTTCTGGACAATAACTATGCTGGCAAAAAAACTTTTTGTTAACTCAAACGATGACGAGATTTCAGAAGGCAATGCATGGGCAGTATTAGGAGCAGGAATTGTTGGGTCACTGGCCTACACATTTTCCGATTCATTTTGGTTCTCGGCTGTAGAAGGTGAGGTTTATGCAATGTCGTCATTCTTGACGGCGGTTGTTTTTTGGGCAATACTGAGATGGGAAGAAGTTGCCGACAAACGCCTCGGCTTTAGATGGATTTTGCTAATTTCCTATATTATTGGTCTTTCCATTGGAGTACACTTGCTTAACCTTTTGGCTATTCCTGCCATTGTTTATGTTTATTATTTCAAGAAATACAAAACTACAAGTAAAGGATTTTTTATTGCAGGAATAATTTCAATTCTAATTCTTGCAATAATAATGTATATAATTATTCCATGGACAGTAGACCTTTCAGGGAAAATTGAATTATTATTTGTTAATACTTTTGGATTACCATTTAACTCAGGGACTATTTTCTTTTTTGCAGCAATAATTGCTCTTATCGCCTTTGGCATACATTATACCCACAAAAAAGGGAAAGTGGTTTTAAATGCAGCAATTTTGGCATTTACATTTATCCTTATAGGTTATTCTTCATTTGCAATTTTAGTTATTCGTGCAAATGCAAATACGCCAATTAACGAAAATGACCCTAAAGATGCACTTAGTCTTCTTTCGTACCTAAACCGTGAACAATACGGGACATGGCCATTATTTTATGGTCAATACTATAATACTCCTGCCATTGATGCTGAAGATGGGTCTCCTGTTTATATGAAAGATGTTAATAAGGGTGTTTATGTAGTGAAAGATGACAGAAAAGGTACTAAGCCTATTTATGATAAACGATTTACTGGTTTGTTCCCACGAATGTGGAGTAATCAAAAGCCTGCGCATATCGCTCTTTACAAACAATATGGAGGTAGCAAAGGAACACCAATAAATTTCGAAAAAGGTGACGGTACTTCTGAAGTAATTTACAAGCCTACTTTTGGTGAAAATCTTAGATACTTTTTTACCTATCAGGTAAACCATTTATACCTTCGATATTTTATGTGGAACTTTGCCGGACGACAGAACAACATTGAAAGTCAGGGTGAAATACAACATGGTAACTGGATAAGCGGAATTAATTTCCTTGATAAGATAAGACTTGGTGACCAAAGTAATTTACCATCCAGTATGGATAATCCGGCCAGAGCAAAGTTTTATTTTTTACCACTGCTATTGGGGCTGCTTGGCTTTATGTTTCATTTAAAAAGAAGCAAAAAAGACACATGGGTGGTAGGAATGTTGTTTCTTATGACCGGGATGGCAATTGTTGTTTTCCTTAACCAAACACCATTGCAGCCACGTGAAAGGGATTATGCTTATGCCGGTTCATTTTATGCCTTTGCAATTTGGATTGGAATAGGGGTTTTAGCCATATTCGATATTTTCAAAAAGTTTATTGGAAACAAAACCATGGCAGCAGGATTGGCAACTGTTTTAAGTGCTTTGCTTGTTCCAACAATTATGGCCACCGAAGGTTGGGAGGGCCACGACCGTTCAGGAAAATATGCCGCTGTTGATTTTGCCAAAATGTATCTTGCATCATGCGAACCTAACGCAATACTATTTACAAATGGTGACAACGACACTTTCCCTCTTTGGTATGCTCAGGAAGTTGAGGGATTCAGAACTGACGTAAGGGTTGTTAACTATATGCTTTCATCAGGCGATTGGTATGTAACGCAAATGGGGAAAAAGGTTTATGACTCTGACCGCTTACCATTAAGCATTAGCCCGGAATTTTACAGAATGGGCGACCAAAACTATATGCCTGTTTATGCCCGCATCGATGAAAGATTTAGTGTTCAGGATGCCATAAACTTTGTTAAAAGCGATGATAAACGCTCAAAAGTACAATTACAGAATCTTAGTTGGATAAACTATATGCCTGTTAAAAAACTCAAATTGATGGTTGATTCGGCACAAGTTATTAATACAGGAACCGTTAAACCTGAGGATGCCGATAAAATTGTAAAGCAAATTAACTGGGATATAAAACAGAACGGTCTTTTTAGAAATGACCTAATGTTGCTGGATATAATTGCAACTAACAATTGGGAGCGACCAATTTATTTTGCCAATCCAAATGCAATTAACAAAGTATTTAACGTAGATAAATATTGTCATCTTGAAGGTGTTGTATATCGCTTCAGGCCAACTCCTGCAAAAGAATACATTAGTAAAGTAGGTGGCGTTAATGCCGAAAAATCGTATGAAATTTTAATGGCCGATGATGTTAGATGGGGAAGGTTAAATGAAGATGATGTTGTTGTTGACCGTGAAAGTGACAGAAACTCAGGAATGATAAAACAAAACTATCTTCGATTAGGACAGGCA